>JBARRC010000569.1:0-2801 GCA_049644045.1 Phycisphaerae bacterium | reverse complement strand
CCACCGTGCCGGCTTGTGAATGAACACGGGCAAACAAGTTTGCCCATGCCACCCAACCCGCAAGAACAAGTTTGACGGTGCACTAGGGGTCACCGTCCGGTTGCGAGCGAAGCGATGAGCAGCGATTCAATAGAGTCACTCGCCCGTCTCAAGGAGCAGTTTCAGAAGCTGCCCGGCATCGGCCCGAGAAGTGCCGAGCGCCTGGCATTTCATATTCTGCGCGAGCCGCGGGTCTTTGCCGCCGCACTGGCCCAGGCGATCCTCGACGTCAAAGACAAGATCATTCACTGCCAAACCTGCCACAACCTCACGGAAACGGATCCGTGCGCCATCTGTGCGGACCCGAAGCGCGACACGGCGGAAATCTGGGTGGTCGAACAGCCCAAGGACCTGATGGCGCTGGAGGCAACCGGTTCGATTCGGGGCACCTATCACGTGCTGATGGGGCACCTTGCGCCACTGGACGGCATCGGACCCGAGGATTTGACGATCGACGCTCTGATTGACCGGGTCCGATCGGGATCGGTGCGCGAGGTCGTGTTGGCGCTGAACCCAACACTGGACGGTGACGGGACGGCCCTGCACATTCAGAGCCTTTTGAGCGAATTCGACGTACTCGTGACGCGTCCGGCCCGGGGGCTGGCGGGTGGATCACAACTCGAATACGCGTCCGTGGGGATGCTGGAATCGGCCATCCGCGGGCGCACGTCAATGTGACGAATGCAACGCCGTCTCATCGACAGTGTCGTTCGATTCACAGCACTGTGAAAGCCAATGATCGAATATCAGCCGGCGAGAGCGTCGGCGAGGGAGGGGGCGAGCAGGTCGCGCAGGTGGGCGAGCGCCCGCTGCTCGATCTGGCGGATGCGCTCCTTGGTGACACCGAATCGTTGCCCCAGTTGCTCGAGGGTCAACGCACCGCTCTTGCTGCCGAGCCCGAAATGGCTGCTGACGATCTCACGCTCGCGTTCATCCAGTTCGTTCATCCCGGCTGCGATGAGTTCGCGGACACGCTTCCGATCGCTTTCGCTGACAGGCTCGGGGCGATGATCGGCCATTGCGTCGAGGACCTCCTCCTGGCCTGTAACGTAGCGCGAACAACGGTAGAGTTGCTCGGGGATCGACCGGGCGTAGTTCTTCACGACGGCCCAGGTGGCGTAGGTGCTGAACTTGGTGCCGCGGGCGTAATCGAACTTCTCCACCGCGCGCATCAGTGACATGTTTCCGTCGCTGATCACCTCGAAGAAGTTGGGTGACCAGCCCACGTGCTTCTTCGCAATGCTCACGACGAGTCGCAGATTCGCATGGATGATTCGTTGCTTGATCGAGTCGACCTGCGCGACCAGGCTGTCAAACGCCGTGTATTGCGCCTCAGAAACCTCGACCGGATCAAGCCCCTTGATGGTCTTGGCTACCTTGAACTTGAGGTAGTTGTAGCGGCGGAACAGGTCGCGTTCCTGCTCGGGCGTCAACAGCGGTGTCAGGTAAAGCGACCGCAAGTAGGGCGGTATGTCTTTCGGAAGTCTCGGCGCGGGGTTCTCACGGGTAGGCGGTTCGGGTGCCTCAAGGATCAGCGCGTCAGCATTGGGGGCGTCGAACAACTCGTCGTGGATGTATTCCCACGGCGTCTGCGCCCACTTCAGCACCTGAACCCGGCGCAGGATCTGCTCGACCTCCTCAACCGGGCAATCAAACGCGTACGCAATCGAGGTGGGTGTCTCCCCAGACTCGTGGCAACGCCACATGGCCATGTGACGTTCGCAACGAACCACCTGACCATTGTTCACAAACAACGCTGTGGTCTGGTGGGCCTCGTCATACCGCCGCAGGGTGTATCGAATGGTCTCGACGGCCCGCCCGGTCTCCTCGGCGATGATGCGGGCGGCCGTGTGGAGCTTCAGTGGCCGCAACGACAGCAGCTCCCGAGCCCGCTCGACCATGCGGCTGCGTTCCGCCTTGGTGAGCTGTGTGAATGACGCGCCCTTCGACACGAGGTCCTTGTTCCTGGCGATGAACCGATCGATCGTGCTCTGCATGAAGGCCAGCCGGTTCACGCCGTCTTCAAACACCACCCGAAGACCCATCAGACCGCGGTTGCGCCATCGGCGGACCGTTTTGGTGCTGATCTTGAGGTCTTCCGCCACCTGTTGATGCGTCTTGTACGACTCCTGCAACTCGTTGATGGAGAGGTTGGCCTTGCGGCTGAGCACCTCGGCCATCGTGACCAGGTCGGCAATAAGCGCCTTGGCGGGAATCGAGAAGCCGGTGGACGGGCCGCGCTTTCGGTAGCTCGTGATGCGGTAACAAACGAACTCAAACGGGTAGGCCCGATCCGGCTCGATCAGCCCGAGCAGTTCATCGATACCTCGGATCTGCCCCATCCTCAGCCGGCGCGGTGAGAGCGTCAACTGGTGGGCCAGGTCCGCCATGTCACTATTAAAGAACTTGGGCATCGCTCGGTCTGTACGTCCGGGTCAGGCAATCACCCTTGTGCAGCCAGGGGTGGGTTCGCTTGTAGAACCCCTAACCCTTTATATTATCACTCGGCTACCAGGGCAGGTCAACTCTTCTTAACCGCTTGGGGCAATACTGGGTGTGACCATATTTTGTGGCATCGTGTCATTCTGTCGTCCTACTGAGATCGTAGCGGCCTGCGTCCTCGCAGGCCGTTTTCCCGGGCAAGTGCCATTGCGCACGACGGCCGGCGGGGACGCCGGCCGCTACAGAGCGACACGAATTATTCGCATGTGCCACAGAGAATGGCCGCACCAGGCAATACTCCGCGATTGCCAGGTGTGACC
>JBARRC010000568.1:0-1567 GCA_049644045.1 Phycisphaerae bacterium | reverse complement strand
TCGGTCTGTCATTTTCCCCCAGGAACGAGCAAGTGGAACAAGGTGGAACATCGGCTGTTCTCGTTCATCAGCTCCAATTGGCGAGGCGAACCCTTGGCTGACTATGCGACCGTGGTGAACCTCATCGCCAAGACAACGACGACTATAGGACTTACGGTCTCCTGCCGCTTGGACCCGCCGCCGGTATCCAACAGGGCGCAAGATCTCCGATGAACAGTGGGCCAAGATCAACCTGCATCGCGATGACTTCCACGGCGATTGGAACTATACCATTTACCCAAGACGGAAAAGATGACTTGACACAGTTATTTCATCGCAGGCCCTAAGCGTCGAGTCCAGCAGCCCGCCGAGTGCTGGGTGGACACGCGAAAGGATTCCAACGAAGTCCGACTCGCTCGCGGACAGCTTCTGCTGCGCCTCAGTCGCCTTGTCCGCTCCCTTCGCGGCGCCCTCGACCTGGCCCGTCACACCCTTCTGAGCACCGGCGACCTTGCCCAAGTCCTGGGCGGCCCTTTCGGCACCCTTGATTTCGACCTCGGAAGTGAGTTTCTGGTCTGCCATTTCGATCCGTCTCCTATGCCACAAGGTACTCGCGACCCTCATCCTCGCTCAACAACTTCATACCGGCTTCACGTAGGGCTAGATTGATCGCAGCCTGCATCGAACAGGTTTTCTGCATGCGCTCGTCCCCACGGTAGTCGCGCGACGCCGCCACGATCGTCTGCGTCCGACTCACATCGGTCTGGCCCGGCGGTGTGGTTTTCCCTTGCGGTGGCATGACCGACGCCGCGTTGGCCATGAGCTGATCCAGCAGATCGGGATTCGTCCGGGCCAGCTCAAGGGTCGCGCTCATCGTGGTTCCATCGTTGGCATTGATCTTGAACGCCTTGACGTACCGATCCACGTGCTCCGCGGCGATCCGCTCAGCCTCAGCCTGGCGCATTGCGACCAACTCCGCGCCCGCACCGCTCGCGTCGCGCGTCTTCATCGCCAGAATGACCGCCGATCGAGGCGCTCCCGCTGGCAAGCCCAGCAGCCCGCGTACGCTTTCTGCCACTTGCTTGTCGGTCCCTTCGTCGCCCTCATCATCGCTGAGCAGCGCGTCGAGCTTTTCGACCGCCGCCCGGAGCACGTCGCGTCCCGCAGTTTTCTTTCCCAACCCGAGTAACTTTCGGACGCGCTCAAGCAAGCCGCTGACCTCTGCCGCTTGCGGGACGGCTGCCCCTTGTTGCCCGTCGTTGTCTGCCATGAGTAGTAACTCCGTTTGGCTGTTTTCGTTTGGGCCGCGCGTCGACGCGGCCAGCTTTTCCATCCGTGGAAACGCCGGTGCGTTCGTCAGAGCCGCACTGTGCAGCCCCAGCGCCCGCTTCGTTGTCTTGTCGATCAGCAGCACGGGCGAAAGGTACCGGTAGGCATCGGATCGGATCGCCTCACGGGCCTTGTCCGTCCACTTCACAAGTGCCTTGAGCCCGACACCCGGAACGGCATACAGTTTTTCCACCCAGCCCGCCGCGTCCGCCTGGCCACCCTTGAGGCCTTCATGTTCCCAGTCGATCGGAAGGGCGTT
>JBARRC010000567.1:0-1914 GCA_049644045.1 Phycisphaerae bacterium | reverse complement strand
GTACCAATCAGCGTGTCAGAGTACGCCTGGTAGGTCGGCGGGTGGATGAGGGCGAACAGGTTGTTGGGGTCGGCGCCCTTGTACGCGATCGAGTTGTAGATCGCGCCGAACATCGAGATCGTGGGCGACGTGGAACTAGCGTTGTACTCCGTCACGTTCGCCTGCGTCACGCTCGACCGAGTGAGGCCCAGGTACGTGTCAACGTGGTCGTATGTGGAGTCGTCGTCCGCGTCGTACTGGAAGTTGTCGGAGACGTTGTCACACATGGCTTCGATGCCATGCAGATACACGCCAGCGCCCGCCTCGTTGTTAGCCGCACCCGTAAGATACAGGACATCGTCATCCGCCCACGTCTGCGCAGACGCCAGCGTCAGAGTGTTGGTCATGTAGTTCACGTCCGTGACCTGGATGCCGCTGATGGAATCTTCTCCGCCGAGGTCTCGCTCGTCACCTGATCCGGCTCCTGGGTTTGCGTATACGATGTCGCCAGGAACGCAGAGAAGGGGAATGGACGACGTGAACGATGTCGTACCCCCTCCGGTCGATGCCACATTTGCGCGCCCAACGATCCCATCGCCGCGCCCGAGCACCAACCTGCCGATGCGCCGCTGTGTGTGCTCCACTGATGACCTGAGCTTCGACTTCACGCCCTGCATGACGATGTCGCGACCGCCGACTTCCATCGCCGTCAGCGCGTGCTCCTCGAAGCCGACCGTCATCGCAAAGAGCTGCATGGCGATGCTCGCCTGCGTCTGCGATTCCGGTTGAGCCGTTGGGTAGTCTTCGCCTTGTCCGACAACGCCGAACCCGCCAGCCGGGAAGAGGGTGTCGTTGAAGTACCGCGTCAACGTGCGCCCGCCCTGTTTCAGGGTCGTGATCTTGTTGCCGTCCCTCAGGAGCCCTGCGAGCGGGTCCTTGAAGAACTTCGTGGTCAGGTCAACGAGGCGATTCTCCTGCCTCAGAAGACCATATTGAATCGTAGTCAGTGTGTCTTCGGCCATGGTTCGTCCTTCTACTGCGAATCCTTCTTGAGATCCTCAAACAGATCGGCATCCCAGCTTTCCATGCGCTCCTCGTAGGTAGCGTCTTCCTTGGGTGCCTTGTCGGGATCTGTGATCCGCAGTTTACTCTCGGGTGGTCGCGGACCTGCTTTCAGTCGCGCTTTCAGCAACGTGTCGACTACCTCCTTGGCCGCGGCGACGCAGCCTTCTGGGGTGGCCTTGCCACGGGACTCGTTCGCCTGCCAGACGTAGAGCCCCTTGGCCAGCTTATCGAAGGCAAGAGACGTCGCCTCTCGGTCGTCGTCCCTGACCCTGATATCGTCAACAGCCTTCTTGAACACCGGCTCGTACGCCTTCGTGAAGTCGGCGAGAGCTTTGTCGGACGCGGCCTTGCGCTGCGCTTCCTGCGCCGCTTGCGCTTTCTCGGCCTCCAGCCTGTCCAGGCGATCCTTCAGGGCCTTGACTTCCGGCGGTGTGTTGGGGTCGTCCTTCGGTGGCGCTGCGTCCTTCGGCTTGAAGATGGCCGGGTCTACGCTCTGAACGTGGCGCAGGAACTCCACCGGCCCGAGCTTCTCCAACTGCTCGTCGCCATCCGAAAACCACTCCGTGAACTGCTTCGCCGTCGCGACCAGAGCATCGTACTCGTCCTCGACCTTCGGGTCAGTGTCCGGTACGCCCTTGCCCCATCGCGATGCTTGCTCGACACGGTTCCTGAAACTCTGCTTCTGATCCTCGGGCACGAACTGCTCAAGGTCCGACATCGCCTTGGACCACTTCGCAGTCTTGTCCCCGTCTTGGGGATCGTCCACCGGCGGCGGTTCGGCCGGCGGCGGGTCAGCCTTCGTGTCCGACTTAGGCGGCTCTGGCGGCGGGTCGATAGGGTCATCGTCCATTTCGGACATGACCGAATCGA
>JBARRC010000566.1:0-2923 GCA_049644045.1 Phycisphaerae bacterium | reverse complement strand
ATGACGTTGCCGGACGAGATCTCAGTCCCGTAGGGACGATTGAACCGACAAGCGGCATTCATCCGTCCCTACGGGACTGGGATCGTTCGCAAACACCACGTTCCCAGCGATAAATCGCTGGGCTATTATCAAATGTCCCTCCGGGACAAGGTTCCGGTCCGGCTGTGCGGGCCCGGAAGATGTGGGTAATAGCAAGGCTTGAAGCCCGCGCGGACCTTCGAGTAGCAAGTTATTCGGACAGGTCCCAAGCGAAAGATGTGCGTGTACCGGTAAGAAATCACGGGACTGGACCGACACCTGTCGTTCGCAATAATTAGACCGGTTGGCGTCCGATTGCGTCGTTTTGAAGGCATCTTCTTGGTCGATTGTACGATGTGTAAGCGCCTTTGTGACAATAGATTACGGCCAATGTGCAGCCGCCCGGCACCTCGGAGAGCGTTCACTCTCACCGAGCTGATCGTGGCGATCGGAATCCTTGTGCTGATGCTTTCCATGGCCGGGCAGGTGTTCAACCTGACCATCCAGTCCACCGGGCAGGCGGTGGCCGTCACCAAAGTGAGTCAGCTCCTGCGGGCGTTTGAAAGAACACTTCGGGAAGACCTGAAGCACGTTCAGCCCGGCCAATCAATCCTGTTGATCCAGGGGAATCCAGTCAACGCATATTGGACGCCGGAGGGCCGAGAGGCGGACTACGACGCCAATCCCGCAACCGGCTATCCCCATGTCGCCGACCCGGCCAGGGAGGATGCGTCCGGTAACATGATCCCGCCGCGTGCCGACATCTTGATGTTCTTCACCGCGCGGAAGACCACGAGCTTCGTCGATCCGAATGTAACATCGCCTTTGCAGCAGGTGGTCTACGGTCACGCTGAGCTTGGAGAATACGTTCCGGGACCCATCGGTCCTGGCACCTCACCGTACGTGTTCGGGCCCGGGCCGGCGGCATTTCCGGTCCAGACAATAGGCGCCCGCGAATACCCGTCGCCCGAGGCAGTGTCACCGGTACCGGCTGCGCGATGGCACCTGTCCCGGCGCAACGTGCTGCTTGTGTCGGCGCCTCCGCCAACGCCTGTTAGTCCCCCATGGGTTGATGCCGACGCAATGAACGTACCCGCCCATGGACTGGCCGATAACAGCATTCTTCTCGGTGAGACGGACGTGGTGGGCAACTTCGACTATGAGGACTTGGCTCTGACGCCAGGGGGATGGTACTGGTGTCTGCCGGCGATCTTCGACGACGCGTTGGCTGGCGGCAGGATCGGTGGGCCACACATTCCCCACGCCCGCGCCAAGCTTGATCCGAAGCCGCCGGCGCTGTACGCGAACCGGCTCGGCCACTACTTCCTCCCGAACTGTGCGTCGTTCAAGGTTGAGTGGACGCTCGATCCGCGCAGTGAATTTGTGGAGGGCAGGCTGGAAGGTGAGGAGCAGGTTTACTGGTTCGATCCGGGTGATCCGAACCATCCGCTGGCGGAGTTGGCGGCTGTGGTAAATGTTCCGCAAGGTGAGCCGCCGGCTAATCTCGCCAGTCTGCTCAATAAACGCACGAATCACCGGGACGGTGTGCCCCCATCGGTGCTCCCATATTCGTTGGCGGATCGGTTTTGGGGCGACAATGATCCGAACTACTCTTGGCTCCCGCTCGCCTTGGATGGACGTTCCAACCTCGTGGTGTTTGGGGCTAAGCGACGCAACCTGGGAACGAACCCCTCGAATCCGTCAGACGACGAAATCGTACCGGAGGACATCTTTCCGGGCGCGCTGCGGATTACGATCGACGTGTTTGATAGTGAGCGGCGGTTGGACCGGCCAACCCGGCACGTGATGGTGATACCTGTCGGCGGCTGACGCGCCACGGGCCTTGGAGGATTTAGCTGAATCAGAAGGTGTAGATTTTGAATCAAAAGGTTTTGAATCAAAAGATGTGGGACCTGAACCAAAAGATGTGGGACCGACTTTCCAGTCGGTCAAAAGAGAGGCTGGAAAGCCTGTCCCACATGTGGTCAAAAGACAGTCTGGAAAGCCTGTCCCATACGCGGTGGGTGGCATGGGCAAACTTGTTTGCCCGTGGAGTACCCTCGCAAGACACGGGCAAGCTGGCGCTTGCCCATGCCACCCCGTGTTTTTGGAAGACTTAGAGTCCGAATGTCTAAACGCACGATGACGAAATCCTGGCATCACATCGGTGTCGCAAAACGCTCGGGGCCAGTCCCTCGCCGTCGGCGCGGGTCTGCGTTGATCCTAGTGATGACGCTTCTTGGCATCCTGTTTGTCACCGGTGTGGTGTTCCTCGCGTCGATGAATTTCGAAGCGGAAATGATCGCCGCCGAACGGCAGTGGGGACGCGACGAAACCGCCGTTGGCGCGGTCTTCGACGAGCTCAGCTCCGTGCTGCGCGAGGGCATGATGGCCTCACCCGGTGTCCCGTTCGGCAGCAAGCTCATCGGCACATCTACGACGGCGTATGCGGAACTGCCGGGCGTGCACAACCTCTTCGCCCCGATCGAACCGTACTACTCGTCGAGTGGCCAGCTCATCTTCGGGTGGCTGACGGACGCTCAGTCACTGATCAACGGCCCGCACGACGGATCGAACTTCCGCCACGTTCTTGAGGCGGTGGACGTCCTCCAGCAACTGAGGGTCGCGGGTATTGACGTAACCTGGCCGCCCGGCGTCTTGAGGGATCTCGACTTGGGCGGTACGTTGTTGGTCATCCTGCCCGTCGATGCGGACGGTGACGGCATCACCGACACGCTTGCTTTCCCGCTGACGGAGCACGGCGGGGATCTGGGTCTGGGGTCTTTGACGGGACAGGTCGAGGAGCTGGCCAGGCAGCTAAACCCTCCTTCGAACCCGGACGGGCAGGTTTACCTCGGCCTGCGTGTGATTGCGCACGGCGGTCTTGTCAACCTCAACGAATCGC
>JBARRC010000565.1:0-23638 GCA_049644045.1 Phycisphaerae bacterium | reverse complement strand
CAAGACGTGGCAGGCGACGATTGACCCGTCCGGCTACACGAGCGGTCTGGCGGGTTTCCTGACGCCGTGGAACCCAAACTGCGTGGGTGGCGATGATCTTGAGCGTGATGCGTACTGCGCAGGGCTGCTGGGTAACGGCTCGTGGTGTGACGAGCTTGGAAACGAGGGCTACCCGCCCACGCAGTGCTGTCCGGGCTTCCAGGACTCGACGCAAACCCCGAACCTCTTGCTCGGGATTAATGCGGTGTCCACCAGCTCGATAGACTTCGCTTACGGCAGCATGTCCTTTTCTGGTGGTGCGGCCGACACTGGTGTCCCGGTCTACGGCGGTACGTTGGTGCTCGATGTTGATAGCAGTGCCAAGGGTACGTTTACTATCCCTTTCATCCCGGAAACGACGGCGACGTTCATGAAGGACACCGGCAACCAGCCGATTCCGCTGGTCGCTCTTGTCCCCGCGAAGATTACGATCGAGCTGTGTAACACCCTGGATGACTATCCCCTGTTCGAAGGCTGCTTGACCGGGCCGGGGGGAGTCGCCGATCCGAGCTGCGCCTGCCCCGACGATGATGCCGACGGTGACGTGGACCTGGCCGACTTCGCCCGGTTCCAACTGACGTTCGTGGGAAAAAAGGTGTCAGGATGATTTTTTCTTCATTGCTTTTCCAGGTCTAAATGACGCGGTTGTCCGCTCAGACGCCGCAACGCGTCTTGTAGTCTCAAAAAAATCATCCTGACACCTTTTTTCTCCGTGCTGGCGGCGCTTGGGAGTATCTACTTCGGTCGGCGCAGACCGCTTGCTGCCCATAAGTAATACACCCCGGCGCTCCCGGCTCAGAAAACTGGTGCGTAATCGCACACAGTCGTTCAGAAAGCATGTCCCATAGACTTCTTCCGCGGGCTCTTATGGGACGGCCCCGATTCAAAGCGCTCCCTCAAGCAAACAACACCCGTTTAGACGCCGATACACGATTCGCGGGTAGCGCGCGTCTGAAGCAGCCTCGATGGAGGTCGACTGAATGGCCGATAAGGGCGGCTCCGTCCATTGGGAAGAGATTCTCGATCAGGAACTGGCCGAGCTGATTGAGCGAGGCTACATCGCCCAGGAAGCATCGTCGGGTCGTGTAGTTGCGACCCTAGCGCCGACCGATGGCAAGCCGGGTGAAGAAGATCGGTCCATCAGTGCCGCCCAGTTTCGTGAGGAGGTCTTTGACTCCATACGAGAGGGCAGGGGACTGCCTCTGGACATTTACGACGAATCCGGCGCACTTTTGCTACGCGCGGGTTCGCGGATCACGAAGCAATTCCTGCAGCTCTTACGCGAGCGTGGCATCACCCGGGTCCGGCTGCGCTCGCCCCAACCGCATTACCCCACAGATACCGTCACCCCGGACGGCCTGCACACCGCGCAAAGCCGCGCATTGGATGGACGTTTAGCCGGGGAGCTTCGGAAACCGGTTGCTTTTCGCCCGGTCAAAGCATGGCGCCGGCCGCGGCTTTCCGTCGACGATCTGAAGCGTCGGGCTAGGGAGGGTGTGGAAAGGCACGTGGCCACCAGCGCCGCCGTTGCGGACCTCTGTGACACGCTCGAGCCTGGTCGCAGGACGTCGACGGACGAGCTTCAACGATCGGTCACTCACTTTGTCGACATGGCTGCGGTTGATTTCGACCTTCTACCGCTGATCGTCGCCATGCAGCACTCGAAGGATGAATACCTGTACGACCATTGTGTCAATGTCTCGCTGCTGAGTATGGCCATTGCTTCACATCTCGGACTCGATCGCGAGCGAATCATAGAGATCGGCCTGGGTGGTATGCTGCACGACATCGGTATGCTTCGCGTACCCCTGTCGGTCAGGCTATCACGAACAGGGCTGGCGGATCGCGAGTGGCAGGAGATTCATCGTCATCCCCTACATACGCTTGACATGCTCGCCGATCTGCGTGGGATCCCGCAGACCGTCAAGTTCATCGGGTACCAGGCCCACGAGCGTATCGACGGGAAAGGCTATCCCCGCAGTCGATCAGGCCGGCAGCTCCAAGAGTACGCAAAGATTGTCTCCATCGCCGATGTCTACGCGGCGATGACGCACGAGCGACCCTATCGGCCACCGATGTCCCCCTACGTCGCCGCCGCAACGATTCTGAACGAAGGAGCTGCAGACAAGTTCGATCGGGTCCTGGTGCGCGCTTTCCTGGATACCCTATCATTGTTTCCGATCGGCAGCCGGGTCGGATTGAGTGACGGAAGTATGGCACGTGTCCTTCGTGCCAATCCGGATTTACACACACGCCCGGTGGTCGAAGAGTTGACCGTAGACGGCTGCCCGATCGGACATGTCATCGATCTGTCACGAGACGACGCACCCTGCGTGATCAAAGCAACGTAGCGCAAAAAAGGTGTCAGGATGGTTTTTTCTTCATTGCTTTTGCATATCTAAATGGCGCGGTTGTCCGCTCAGGCGCCGCAACGCGTCTTGTAATCTGGAAAAAAATCATCCTGACACCTTTTTTCTCGTAAACGTCCTATAATATACCCTTTGCTCGGCGTGGAACCAGTGCCCTAGTCCGCGAAGGCACGATATGCTGCACGTGGGTTCGCGGGCGAAGCTCCAATACCCGGACATGTTCCATTGATAACGAACCGCCGAGACTAGGGCCGCCAGTTTTGCTATGCGTCCGACTCGACTTGTGTCCAGTGTGGAGCGAAGTTGAACTGGGCAACCAGGATGAACGATTTCGTTTGTCATCTATGGTATTTTAGTCAAAGGCGGGTTCCTGGGAGGAGGGAGACAATGAACGTACACAGGCTCGGAATGTTCACATTCTTGTTGCTGCCCGCTGCGGCGAGTGCCGGGGACGGTTCCTTTGGCTCACGCAACGTCGTGGGCGGGAACTTCGATGATACCAGGGGGGTCTATGCAGCGGACTTGGACGGGGACGGCGACACCGACGTACTCGGCGCGGCTTTCCTGGCTGACGACGTCACGTGGTGGGAGAACATCAGCCCCAGCGGCGATGGAACCACATGGACCAAACACACGATCGACGGAGACTTCGACGGGGCTGACACCGTACGGGCGGTGGACATTGACGGTGACGGCGATTTTGACGTGTTCGGTTGTGTTCTGTATGCCGACAGCGTTGCGTGGTGGGAGAACGTCGATGGAAACGGTGCAGCATGGACCAAGCATTTCATCGATGCGGCTTTTGACGAAGCAACCGCGCTCTATGCCGCCGACGTGAACGGCAATGGCCTTGGCGAGGGAATCGAAGCTGCGTTCGGGCGTTTCGACCCACGGCTTGATGCCGATTCGGCGCAGAGCGGCGGAGGTAGTCCGACCAATGCTCGCGAAACGGAGTCCGCGCAGGCTAAAGCAGATTCTGATCTTGTGTAGCGGTTGTAGCGCCGCCCCTTGTGGGCGGTGGTTCAATCGACGCAATCCCGCTCTTTTTACATCGCGCGTTCCGTGCCGCGTGCCGCGCGTATGAAGACCAGCGTCCCGCTGTCAGCACAAATTATGCCATCGCCTATGGGCATCCGCTTGGCCCGTCGAACGGATATGGCAGGCCGCGGAAGGCCTCGACGATGTATAGAATATCGATGAAGTCGACGACCTTGTCCGGTACATCGGACGCAATGTCGGTCCGTGCCTTGATCGGTGCACCGGGAAGGTTCCTGAACTTGTCCACAGCCGCTGAGATGTCGATGAAGTCGACCTGACCGTCCGGTGGCGTGCACGGCATCACATCGCAGTTGCCAACCAGATCACCCCAGATACTCGTGCTGACCGTTAACGGGGACGAGTAATTACTCTCGTCGGAAAACGCACAGATACAATTGATGGCCTGGACGTCATACACTGCGCCCGGCACGATCTCGCCATCGAACACGTGAATAGGCCCAAGCGCACTCCAGTCCATGCAGCGCGGGCTGCACCCCAGTTCGGCGCCCATGAACGTCGGCGGGGGCGTGTTGCCTGGGTTCGAGGGCGTCTCCGAAACCTCGACGGATCCATCAACCCACATGACCGTGCCGTTGAATCCTGTGAAAGGCTCGGGCAGGCTGGTAAGTGTCACGCGCAGCGCGGTCTGCTGGCCGGGATTATCCGGCACGAACGAGATGAAACGGTTCTTCGGTACGATAGTTGGCTCCTCCGGCCTCGGCGGAAGGGCCACCATGCCTGCGCACGTGCCGGCGGCGTCCCCCTGGCACACATCGTCGGTTGTACAGGGGTCTTCATCGTCGCATGGGTCGGTTACGCCCGTGCCGTCATTGATGCAACCGGCCTCCACATCGCACCAGTCCACCGTGCAGACGTTTCCGTCATAGCACACGGCATCGTCCGGCTCGTGATCACACGAGTCGGTATCCTCATTACAGGCGTCAATCGTGCAACCCAATCCGTCAGCACAATCAACGGAAGCACCGGGCTGGCAGCTACCCATCGGGTCGCACCACTCGACGCCGTTGCAGTACAGCCCGTCGGCGCAATCTTCGTCAAGCGCACAAAGACCGCACGTATCGGTGTCCTCATGGCAGAGCGGAGGTGGACACGGTGCGACGCCGTCCTGACAGTGGCCCAAAGCATCACAGCTTTCGGTGCCGTTGCAGAAGAGGTCATCGATGCACACCTCATCCGACGTGCACTCGCACGGCGGGCATGGGCCGCCGCAGTCGATTCGCTCCTCGCCATCGCCCAAGACGCCGTCGGCGCATGGATCGACCGCCGTGATGAGACCCCAGACCTCAATATCATCGATGTTCCATCCGCAATACCGCCAGCCTACGTCAGTGGAGCCCATGGTCCAGCGAAGGTACACCGTCGATTCGCCGTCGGCGACAGACGAGATGTCAACTTCCCGCAAGGTCCACACGGTGTCTGTGATCTCGCCCAAGTTTTCCCAGACCGTCGTCCAGTCGGTCCCGTTGGTGCTGGCGCGGATGTAGGCATGGTCGTACAACGGTTGTTCGACACCAAGCCAGCGCCAGAACTTCAAGGTAACGTTCGCCACATCCGTACAATCGAAGGGGCCGCTGGTCAGATGCGTCTCGTCGAGGTAGTTCTCGTAGTCGCCGGACAGATTATACCCGTAGACGTTGCTGCCCGTGTGTCCGCCGGTCGGATCGGGTCCACCGTACTCACCGCCGCCGCCCGTCGGCTGCCCGAACGCCCACAATCCCTCCGTCGTCCAACCGGGGTCAGTGTCCAGGTTGTCTGTCCAAAGCGCCGCGAATGTCCCGACAATCGCGGTGTAGACCGTGCTCGGCGCGTTGAACGGGTTGAAGACCGTGGAACCGCCGTCACCTTGAGCGCTGATATAGTATTCGGGTGTCATGCCGACGCCGGCGGCTGGAAGCGTCGCCTCGTAGTAGTTCCCCGTGTCGTGCACCAACGGCGATGTCAAGAACGTCCCACCGTCATAGCGATAGTGCAGCGTCCCGCTACCCGGCACATAGTCTTCGACGCCGTTTACGATCTGAACCGTGAACGTGGTCGGCGTACCCGGTTCCAGATATTCCGGACGGCCGTTCGGGAAGGTGATACTCAGAGGCGAAGGCGAACTCATTCGCAGACCAGGGTTGCCCCAAAGCGCGCCCCACTCAAACGTCTCATACTTGAGGGCATCCCATAGCCCGTAGATGTACATATCCCTTAAGGCCAGTTGATGAGCCTCGCCTTGGGAATAATCTCCTGATGTCACACGGGTCGTGAAGAAATAGTCCATCGACTGACTCGACCCGCTCAAGGGATCGTTCCAGCCGGGTTGCCCGAGCGCAACCTTCGTAGCGCCGACAAAACCCACCGCGCCCTGCTTGATCATGGACTGGCCGATGCTGAGATAATCGGTGTCTGAATTACTGCAGGCGTCGGCGAAGATGATCGCGGGGTAGTTGTCGTCTAGCGAAGGGCAATCAGATGCGGCAATAAACGCGGGCGCGTTGAGCCCCAAGATGTGAGTTGAGGTCGGCGACCCATGCCCGGCCCAGTTGACAAAGGCATATGTGCCGGAAGACCAGACTGCCATAACATTACTGTGCAAGAGCGGGTAATCGCATCCATACGTGGACCAGTAGTCCGTATTCTGCTCATACATTCTCGTCATGGTCCAATCGGACATCCACGGCTGATCAGCCTTCGCCTCCATGAGCACGGCGTTATCCGTATCGGCCCAGAAGTAGCCCCCCAGAAGAAGTATGTTCTTCTTGAACGCAGGATCATTGTTCTGCTCGTACGCGGCCGATTTCTCACAGATGTTCACCACCGTGCCGGCGTCGCTCCAGGGAATTCGACCGACGTTTACTTCTGCATAGAAGTCAATCGGATCTGACCCTTCACCCCACTGACGATCCTCGTCCGCATCCCACGACTCATTATCCGGCAGAGACAACTCGGCATAATAGAAGTCCGTCTCCGGCCGACCATAGCCGAGGTCCTGCGCGGTGCGGCGCATCGGCACATCATCGTAATCACCGACGAGAAGCACGTCTTCGATGCCCCATTCAGCTACAGGGTACTTTTCCCTGAGAAAGTTCCTCATTTTCTCAGCCAGATCATACCCATTGTAGTAAGTGTCGATCCAGGATGTCGTCACGACCTCGACAGTTCTTCCCTTGTAATCCTCCCAGTTCACCAGAGGCGTTACCGACGACACCAATGAATCGAGTGTGATGATGACAAAGTCATGAAGAGCCCTGCCCTTAAGACTACCGCGCGGGTACATGCTCCTGGCTTGGTCGTAGTTGACGATGATCTCCCTGGCGATTCGCTCCGTTCTCGCCCGATCATCAACGATTACCTGCGCTGGCTTCCCAGGCAGTGTGTAGTTCACGTGGACCGTGACTTCTGGATAGTATGTCAACCGGCCGGACAGAGGACGGTACGTAACCGGTGTAACCCTCACGTCCACCAGGTTATACTCTCGGTATCCCGCGGTACGAACGAACTCCGCGACAGTCTTCGGATACGCGTCATCACTTCCGTAGACGGACTTGCGGTTCGCCTCATATCGTGCTTTGTCCTGTTCGTAGATGAACGGGTCCTCCTCGCCGATCACCCTGGGTAGAGGAGCGGGAGAGATTGCGTGAACGCCAGGCAGCGGGACACCTTCGGCCATGTCAAAACTGACGTCAACGACCTCGGCCCCCGGGGGGATGGCGACGGCGAAGACCCTGGAAGGAAGGGCCGGCTTTCCCGGCACCAGCAGATAGCCGAAATCCTCGATGGAAACCTCGTGCCCCTGCGCGGTGCGCATGACATCAGGTGATCCCACAGGTATTGTCGCGCTCAGCGTCAGCCGCCCTCCGTCAGCTAAGGCAGAACGGGACGCCATCAACAGAAACCCGAATGCCACAGCAGTGACGATTCGTGCACCTCTACCGAACTCTTGCTGCTTTCTCATGATCTGCCCCCATCTCTGTTGGGTGTGTTACGGAGGAACTCTCCCGGTGACCCACTCAGGAGCGACCTCCAAGACCCGCCCCGAGCCCGCGAAAAACGACCATTCCACGTCAGCCCCGCCGTTGCGAGAAATACGGCTGTGGTCTGACACTCCAGCCCCGAAAACCACGCCTCCTCCACGGTCGCTAACCGCGACCTACCTCAAGATCTATAAGTATGCCAAAATGTGGAGGTAGTGTCAAATCCCGTGGAAATTGACGGGGGGGATGGACATCCTACTGGGTGTGTCTCGATACTTTTTTTCACGGGAGGACGTCAAGCAGCGTGACTCGGAAGCGGCCGAGGAAGCCTTAGAGCGTGTTTAAGAAGTCTTGTCCCGAGCCGCGACCGTAAGGAAGCGGTCTGACTTTCCCGCAGAAAACCGTTCCCTGACGGTCGCGGCTCGGACAGGACGACTGCATCCGGCCGATGCCAAGGTCGGCGAGGGTGGGCGTATTACCGGTAACGTCGTGTGACCGGTAGTCGGAACGTTGGTCGCCGATCTACAATCCCCGACCGGCTATGCCACGTGTGCCCCGGTGAGCTCGACACTCACGCGCGTCGACACGCCGGGTTCCTGCATGGTAATGCCGTAGAGTTGGTCGGCTGTGTTCATCGTCCACTTCGAGTGTGTGATGATCACGAACTGGGAGTCGCTGACGAACTCCTGGACGATACGGTTGAAGCGCTCATTGTTGGCTTCGTCGAGTGCGGCGTCGACCTCGTCCAGAATGGCAAACGGGGCGGGGCGGGTCTTGAAGATGCTCATGAGTAGTGCGATCGCCGTCAGCGATTTCTCACCGCCGGACATCAGGGAGATGGTCTGTAAATCCTTGCCGGGCGGCTGGGCGAGAATATCAATCCCGCACTCCAGCATGTTTTCCGGGTCTTCGAGAATAATATCCGCCCGCCCGCCGCCGAACAGCTTGCGGAACAGCGCCCGGAAGTTCTCGCGGATCTGATCGAAGGTGATCCTGAACCGCTCGCGGGATTCCTTGTTAAGCTTATGGATCAACTGCTCCAGTTGCCTGTGTGATTCGGTGAGATCATCGCGCTGCGTGGTGAGGAACGCGTGCCGCCGCTCCAGCTCCTCCAGCTCGGTGATGGCGTCGAGATTGACGTTGCCGAGCCGCTCCATCTTACGTCGCAGTTTGGTGATCTCGGCCTCGACCTGTTCCCAGTCCTGCTCCTGGTATTCGTATTGTTGGTACCGCTCGGACAGGTTGATGCCCAACTCATCCGTGACGCGGGCGACGAGATCGTCACGCCGGACGTTCGTCTCGGCGAGGGCCATCTGGTGCTCGTGCAGGTTGGCTTCCGCGTCTTCGAGTTGGCTGCGTGCCGCTTTGACCGTCTGATTCAAGTTTTCAGACTCGCACCGCAGCGTCTCTCGCTCGTGCCGCAGTTCTTTGCATCTGCTCTCCAACTCCTGCAACCGGCCGGTCAGCGACGCGAGTCTTTCTTGCCCCCCGGTAATGGCACTCTCCGCGTCGGTGATTCGTGCCTGACATTGCTGGAGGTCATGACCGGCTGCGGCGACAGAGCTGTCCAGCTCGCGCATGGTCCGCCGTAGGGCGTTGATCGTCTCGGCGGCGGCGGCGCGTTTTTCGGTCAACTGCCCGAGTCCGACCCTCGCCTGGGTGAGCGCTTCCTGCGCATCCCGCCGGGCGGCTACGATCTTGTCGATGCGCTCCTGGTGGGCAGTCACCCTTCGCTCACGCTCTTCGTTTTCGCGTTCGAGGACTTCAAGGGATTTACCGCCTTCGGCGCTTTTTTCGAGCACCTCATTAATCTGCTGCTCGATCAAGGCAACCTCTTGGGCGATCAATGGCTGCTCGTTGGTCAGGCGCGCGACGCCTTCTGCGATGTTCTGCAAGGCGGCGTTGGCTTCGACTTTGGCCGTGTTGGACTCGTAAATGGCGGTGCGCAGCTCCTGCTGGACGGCGTCAAGGTGGTCGGCCTCCGCCCCGGTGCGGTTGAGCTGGTCTCCCAGCGCGGTGATCCGCTTGTCGGTCGCGATCGTTTGAGCCTCGATGTCGCGCAGCTCGCTCTTGCGTGAGATGAGACCCGCACCCGACGAGGGCGGACCAAGGCCCACGGAACCGCCCGGTTCAACCACCTCGCCTTGCAGCGTGACAAACCGATGACCCTCGACGTCCGCGGCGCCCAAAGACAGCGCGGTTTCGAGGTTCTCCACCACGATCGTTTTGCCGAGCAGGTGGCGGGCGAGCTGCTCGAAGTCCTCGGGGAATCGAACCAGATCGATTGCCCGTGCGACGAAACCGGGCCGACCCGAAAAGTCCCGTGCGTTCACGATCGGCGGGAGCCGGTCCAGACAAAGGGCCGTCATCCGCCCCGGGAGGTCGCCAAAGGTTTCCGGGTGGGCTGGAAAGGTGCGGCTGTCAGTGAACACCAGGTACTGGGTCGATTCACCCAGTGCCGCTTCGATGATGCCGGCGTGAGCGACATCGGCATCGAAGATGTCTGCAACAAGCCCGGCCAGGCCGTCGAGCGCTGCTGGGGTGTGCTCCTGGCGTTTCTGGTCGAGCAGTCGCCGTACCGCGGTGCCGACGCCCTCCATGCGCCGCTGCAAATCTTCGAGCAGCTCCCGGCGGGATTGGAGCCCGCTACGTCGCTCCTTGGTCTGGGCGAGTTGGTCCACGAGCCTCTGCCTGACGTCGTTGACACGGGCGGCCTCGGCCTTCTTTTCATCAAGCTTCTGGTTTTCCTGCGCGATCAGTGCGTCGATTTCATCCAGGCGCCTCTCGAACTGCGCTTTTTGTTCGAGCGAAGCCTCCAACTCAGCAGTGATCCGCGCATCCCGCTCAAAGAGCCGGCCTTTCTGATCGACCAGCGACTCACGGTGCGTGTTGAGCCGGATGATCTCATTGTGCGCCTGGGCGCTTTTGCGCAGCAGATCAATGATGCCGGCCTTTTCATCTTCGAGAATTGCCTGGGCCTGCGTCAGGTCGCGGGCAAGCGATCGGTCCTCTTCGTTGAGTTCGTCGAGACGGGCGTGCAGTTCCCGGGTCTGCTGCTGCAAGGCAACGGCCGACTGCTCCACCTCCGTCAACTCACGTTGAGTCTCCTCCCGCCGGTGGGTGTCGACAGCCTGACGCTCCTTCGAGCGCTCGAGCAGCGCTTGCTGCTCTTCCCCGCGCTTGTGGGCTAACTCGATCCGCTCTTCCTGCGCCAGCAGCTCCGACCTGGATTGGAGGAATTCGCTGTCCGCCGCGTTGATTTCCTCGGCCAGATGATCCAGCCGCGAGGTGAGTTGCGTCTCGTTCGCCTCATGTCGGTTGATTTCGGTCCGGAGGGCGGTGACCTGGTCGGTGCGATCTTGAACCTCATGCGTGAGGCGGCTCACCTCTTCGGAGAAACGGTGATACTCCGCCATCGCATAGGTGGAGCGCAGCTCATTGAGACGCGCCTCGTATTCCTTGTAGTTGCGCGCCTTGCCGGCCTGGAGCTTCACGCTGCGGAGGCGTTTTTCGAGTTCCTCAACGATGTCCTGAACGCGCAGCAGGTTCTGTTGCGTCCGCTCCAGCTTCCGTTCGGCCTCGCGCCGTCGAGCCTTGTATTTGCTGATGCCGGCCGCCTCCTCGAAGATGGCGCGGCGCTCGACCGGGCTGTGCTGAAGCAGGGTGTCGACCTTACCCTGTTCGATGATGGAGTAGGCCTCGACACCGATGCCGGTGTCCATGAACAGTTCGCGGATGTCTTTAAGCCGGGTGGTCTCCTGATTGAGCAGGTACTCGCTCTCGCCGGAGCGGTAGAGCTTCCGCGTGACGGTGATCTCCTCCTGATCGAGGGGAAGAGACCGGTCGGCGTTGTCGAACACCAGATCGACCTGAGCCACGCTGCTGCTGCGGCGCGTGCTCGAGCCGTTGAAGATCATGTCGATCATTTGCCGGCCGCGCAACGAGTGGGCGGACTGCTCGCCGAGGACCCATTTCACGGCGTCGACGACGTTGCTCTTTCCACACCCGTTCGGGCCGACGATACAGGTGATCCCCGGGCCGAACTTGAAGTCGACCTTGTCGGCAAAACTCTTGAATCCGCAAGTTGTAACGCGCTTGAGGAACATCAGCTCGGGTACCTCCATGTGCCCTACGGGGCCGGCCCTCCCTGACCGATCCATGAGGCAGGCTCACAGCCCTGCAAGTATGGCAACCGGGGGATACTCTACCACGGCTGAGCCCGGCGTGCAAAGCGCAAAATCGCGTAAATCGGAGCGGTGCGAGTGTTGGGCAGGCGCAATACCATCGGGCCGGCCTTCCCCCCTGATGCACCCTTGTGCGGGCTATGGTAACTTTGTCTCCGTTTGCTCCGGGGCACCCGTGACGAGGTGGAGCGCCGTATCGGGGATCCTCTTGATCTTCTGGTAGGTCCAAGGTTCCTCAATGCTGAAGTAGGCCATGGATGCGGTCAGTCCCGTAAGACCGATGAAGCAGACCACCACCAACGGTGCAATAACCGCTTTTCGAACGAACCAGTAGCGTCGATCCTGGGCGGTCACGATCTCGTCGATGGACTCCAGCATGGGTAGCCCGAGGCTGCGCGCCACCTGCCCGGAGTTGCGGAAGGCGCGGTCGAATACCTCCGCGAGCACAACAAAGGCCGCGCCCGTTGCGATTCCCGCGAGTACAGCCAGTAGCACGATCGTCGATGCCTTGGGTGATATAGGTCTGCTGCTGCCGCGCGCCGGCTCCCCTTCAGAAAACTGCAGCAATCGGTCCTGCTCGACGGCCGTGATGGCCGGTTCGATCTTTGCGAGAATCGTCTCTAGATGCTTATGCTCTCCATTGACCCTCGCAACCTTCCCATGGGCTTCCGCGAATTTCTCCTGTGTTTGATAGACGTCCTGTTTGGCCTGACGTAGCGGCACCATCGCCATTTCAGTGGTCTGGAGGCTGATCTCAACGTCCTTCAGTTTGGCTTTCTGTGCGGCGATCTGCACGAGTAGTCGAGCCTGATCGCCCCGCCACGGTTGCCCCGCCACGATGTTCTCTGAAACTCCAGCAGGTGTCAGGATGTTGAGCGGCCCGTTGGAAACGGCGGCGCTGTCCCGCAGACCATGATGCTCAAGCTTGGTCTCAAGCCACTGACGATCGGTGAGGAGCCTTTGAATCTCAGGGTGTAGATCCGTCATGCCGCGGGTTGCTTTGAGCTGTTCGATCCGGCGGTCGACTTCGCGGACCTGAGCCCTCAGGCCGAGGGCCTGTGGGCTAAGCCGGACCTCATCAGTCAGTGAATCGCCTTGATTCACCACCGGCGGTTCAGGGATGTTCTGAGATTCCATGGCGGCAAGCATCTGTTGTTGCGCGGAGAGTTCGGCCTCGTATTCTCGCTGCCGCAACAGCAGTTCCCGATGCTCCATCTCACGCTGTGCCAGCTCCAGGGTGATGGCCCCATAGTTTGACGGGTTGATGTGTGGGTTCTCCAGTCGGAGGTGTGTTTCTTCCCGCCGTGTTTTTTTGACCTCTTCCAATGCCTGATCGGCTTCCCGCTTGAAGTAGTCACGCTGTTCGAGGAGGGACTTGTGAATCCATGCCAGCGCGCAGCGGATGTAGGTCCGCTTCACCTCGTCGACCAGCGCCCTCCCGATCGTGGTGTCGGGTCCGGTGTAGGTGATCTGAGTCACGTCCATATTCTCGCTGGGCGAAACAGTTTTGATACTGATTCCGCTGCCAAGCGAACGGGCCAGTGAGTTGCGCCGTCGTTGGGACGCTTCGGTCAAGGTTCCATCTTCGTTTCGTTCGAAAGTCTCGGTCAGACCGAGGTTTTCAACAACCTCCGCCATGCTATCGATCGAGGTCAGATCGCTAAGCATGGTTTTCCGAAAGAATTTGAACGAGGCCACGCCTCTGGACATCTGCAGATCCATCATCACCGGGTCGTTGTGGCGCTCGAAGGACGTGGTGGCACTGTAGATACGCGGATAATAGAGACTGAGGATGAACGCGGCACAGGTCACCACGGTGCACGGAATGAAGAACGCCCAGCGATGCAGCGACAACATCCTCAAGACGCCGTGGATATTTTTACGGATCTCCGCGAACGGGCGATCCTCATCGATCGCGTGGTCCGCGTGCCCCAGCGATCCGGTGTTTGCCGCTCGAGGTCGATTTGACGTATACGATGACTTTGTCACAAGCTTCCCGTCTGTATGCGTACTCCATCCCTCCTCTTTGCGCAGCGCGTTGTATTACCTTTCGTTTTTCGGACGATGGATACGAGCGCTTGAGGGCAAAGGTCCGATTGTCGATTGCAGATTGTCGATCGTTGGTTGTGCAATATGCTGCATCTACGCTGGACCGAGAATCCCTTCTCGGTCCTCTGGCAGGTGCCGAGAGAGGATTCTCGGCACAGCGTTGGCGGATTATCGCCACGTCCTGAGATTACCGGACCCTAGATCTGGTCCGACCGACACACAGGTCGCCGTAGTTGTGCTGCTACCGTTTCCGGCATGTCGTCCACATCCAGTAATCGTGCCCAAGACCAAGTTGCGTGGTGATAGTACGAAATCCGTGCGTTCGCAATAGTCGGCGCCAATCTTTGACATGATAGGCGATGCCCCCGAACTTGACCTCGCGTCCCGGAGCCCACTCCCAGCGGCGCGGCCCGTGGTACTTCTCTTCCCCAACCAGTCCCCGTACCGCGTTCTTGAGGCGTTGGGCCAGTGGCATCGGTGCTTCGCGCCAACATTGAATCCGGAGGTAGCCGCCTGGTTTGAGCACCCTTGCACACTCCGCGAGGTAACCTTCGACGATCTCTTGGAGTGTCATGTGTTGGAACGCCAGATGGGAATACACCCAGTCGACGGACGTATCCTCAACCATGGGCAGCCCTCGCCCGTCGTTCAGGTGCACTTCGATGTTTGGAACGCCTCGCAGATAGTCCGCCGCAAATGCCACCATCCTCTCACTGATATCCACACCGATGACCTTGCGGCATCGCCGGGCGATCGGCTTGAGCAGACGACCAACGCCGCAGCCGATTTCAAGACAGATCCAATCAGGCTGTAGCGGAATGCCGTCAAACAGGTACGCCAGTTCTTTTCCCGTCCGCTCTTCCCACAATCTTTGCAGCACCGTCTCGTCGGAGGTCGAGTCGATGTCCGGATCGCTGCAGATTCGGCGGTACCTTGCCTCGAAACTCGAATCGACATCCCAGAATCGTCGTGTGGCTTCCAGCCACTGCACATCAGGTTGGATCGGCATGACGGGTATTCTATCGTCGCTGAGGCCTGTCAACTGAAGCCGCGGAGCGGCTGACCACGTGGGACCGACTTCGCCCGTGTGGGACCGACTTTTCGTTTGTGGTCCCGACGGTGAGAAGCGCCTGGTAATACGCTTCATACGCGCGGACCTTCTCGTCGAAGTCATAGTCATTCGCGCGGGTTTTGGCTGCGGTGGCGAATCGTTGGCGAAGGTCGGGCGAGCGGGCGAAGATCGCCAAGGTGTTTGCGATGGCCTCGAAGGAGCCCGGCTTGACGATTTGCCCCTCCACGCCGTCACGGATCATGGCCGCGTTATCACCCACGTCGGTGGCGATGATCGGGAGACCGGCTGCCATCGCCTCGAGCAGGGCGTTGTTCATCCCTTCCGAGGCGCTGCTGCACACATAGACGTCCATGCAATCCATCAACCTGGACACGTCCTCGCGCCAGCCAAGAAAGTGTACCCGATCGCCGACGCCTTCGACCTGGGCCTGCTGTTCCAGCGACGCCCGCTGCGGTCCGTCCCCAACGATCAACAGTCGAATGTTGGGCACAGGTTGCCTAACGCGGGCCACCGCACGAATCAGGGTGATGTGCCCCTTGACGGGCGTCAGGGAGCCAACGGTTCCAACGACAAATGTGGTGTCATCCCACTGGAAAGCGGCTCGCGTCCTTTTTCGCGCAGCCTCATCCAATTGGCCGAACGAATGCAGTTCCACACCGTTGCGAAGCAGGGTGATCCGATCCGTGGGGATGCGTGCCTGGTCGCGAAGCTGCCGCCGCCCGGCCTCAGACACGCTCGTGAAACGCGCCCCCGCAAGCAACGCCCATCGGGCCAACCGTCGGTGACGTTGGTTGAAAGGTCCCGCCGTCTCCAGACCGTGGAATCCAAGCACGAGCCGCGTGTGAGGGGTGAGCAGACCGGCCCCGGTGGCGTCGGACCAGCAACCGGTGTTGCGGGCATGGATGACCGCCGCCCCCCAATGACGGGTCAACTGAGCGAGCCTGAGGCCGGTCGACCACGATCGCCCCGAGGCGACAAGGGGCCGGCAGGCTACGTGGTCAGGTAGACGCGCGGACAACGACCCTGCCGCACGCAGGGTGACAACCGCATGGCGGAAACGCGACGGATCGAAGGCATGGAGCAGCGCCACCAGCGTACGTTCCGTACCGCCGCCTTCCAGCGAATGGACAACGTGAACGATCACCGGGCGGTTGTCACGACTCATGGTACTGCCGGCGCAAAAAACCCTCGGTTCTCCTCCGCCTCGTGGATCCGTGCCAGTTCGGGCACTTTCGCATTCGCGGCAACCTCGCGGGTCACGACGCGGTGCAGGCATAGCGGAAGAACCAGCACCCACCAAAAGGATTCGCAATAAAAGCGCTCGGTGCCCAACGCCGTGACGAAGTACGTGGTCAACGCGACCAGCAACCCGTATGCCAACAGCTTGGTTTCGAGTGGATACGCCGTATCATCTGCAAGCTTGTAGCTGCGGTGAAGACACCGGAAGGACCCCCCCACCATCAACAGGAAGATCACACCGCTGTGGATGCCGAGTTCGGTGATGCACACCACAAGGGTGTTGTGCGCCGATCGTCTCAGGTGCCGCGGGTCATACAATCCGATCGTGTGCGGGAAGTTCCCGATCCCGACCCCTTGGGGGTGGTCGACGATAATCTTGAGCGAAGCCGCCCAGACCTGGAAACGGCCGGAGGCGGCCGGGTCCGTAGCGAGCACCTCTCTGTCCGTAAGAGTACCCATTCGGTGCCAGAATTGGTTATCGGTAAGTGTAAAGGCCAATACCCCACCGACGCACAGAAGAAGGTGGATGCGATACCGCCTGACCCGCGGTACCGTCAGCACGGCGGCGAGCGCGCCGCAGGCAAGGCCGACGAAGGCCGACCGGGTCCGACACAAAGCGATCGCATTAACGGACAACGCACCGGAGATCGCCGCCAACGCTTGCCATTTCCACTGGCGGGCGACCAGGAACACCGTGCCAATGAGCGGCAACATGGCCGCAAGATGCGCCGCTGTGCCGGACGTCCTCGAGAAGTCTGTACCACCAACTGATTCCAGACGTCCCTGCCAGAACGCCACCGCGGGGGCCGTGTACGCCTCATAGCCCAAATGGAGGCTGCCCACGACCAGCGCCCAGAGCGCCAGTTTTAGATTCCGCCGTGTGGTGGCGAGCCGTCCGAGGATGAACACGAACACGAGCATCTTCCAAAGTTTTTCGAACGCGTACTGAGACCAGGTGTTGTTGTAGTTGTGGCCAATCACGAGGCTAACAGCACCCATCGCTACGAGCGCCAATAGGCCCAGTTCCCACGGGGACAACACCGGTCTGAGTTTGGGCACCCGCTTTCGTCCGATGAAGAGTCCAAGAAAAACAAACACCGCTGCAAGCATCGAGAACCGCATGCCCATGGCGGCCAGCGGCCTACCCCACCACGTATCCTGCGGGTTAACCTGGTAGACAATCATGTAGTTGATGACGCCCCAGATGGGGTTAAACAACGCCGCTATGCAGGCGACCCAGAACAGGATGAAGTAGAGGATGGTCTTAAGAGGCCACATACAACGCCTCGCACGCCGCAACGCTGACTCGCGTTATCCACCACGTAACACAGCTCCCAATTGTTTGTCGACAGGACGCCACGTTTACTGGAGATCCCGGAAATCGCCCTCGATGGTCGAGACGCGTTTCCCCCAAAGTGCCACAACCGATTCAAAAAAAGCAGTGACCTCCGTGTGGGCCCCCTTGATAGAACACGACAACTCTGTCACCAGGAATACACACCTACTCCGTCCTTCCGCCGGCGACGGTCCTTATCCGCCCGGCGAGCCAGCAGATCCGGCGTGAACAAGAACAGCTCTGCGGTGTGTGTGGGCCCGACCCGTGCCCGCAGGCTGCGACATTCTTCCAAACGTAGAGTTATCGGACATTGACTTCCTTCTCAAAACACCTGTTCGGCTCGAATACGGCTCGACGCCAATGTATGCCCTGGTTTCGCTCGATAAGACAGCGAAAGAGGCCTCGTAACCGTGGAGATTTCACGAACCTGATCCAATCAGTCCGTGAAGAGCCGCTCCTCAGCAGCTTTGCCGATGACGAGTCCATGGCTCCTTTGATCGCTGCGTTCGTGGTGGAATTCCCCAAGAAGATCCGCGCGATCGAGGAGGTGGTGGTTGCGAATGACCGGGCCCAGTTGGAAGCGCTTATGCGTGCGATGAGAGCTGCGGGAACGAGCTACGGATACGAGGTCATCACCGAAGCTGCTTCCAAGGTTGAGAATGCCCTCATCGATGGTGTGGAGATGGAGGAGGTCGCAACGACCTGGAACAGTTGGTGAGACTTTGTATACAGGCCCATTCCTCCGCGCGAACAGCTTCTATGGCTGATATCGCATCTCAGAAGTCTCCCAACTAAGGGGTGGGTTTGTCGGCGGAGGTCGGCTGGTCAGGCGACCTCCTGCGCTCCAAACGCCATAGATTCCGGTACCGAGTCAGCGGGAGGTCCCTCACCTCCTGGAAGTTCCGCGTAAAGAACACCGGCCGATCTTCCGTTCCCTCGATCATCCACAGCCAGTGTTTCGGATCGGCGTTGATGATGTCGATGTCAGATCGTTTTGTGAGCACGCACTGGGCATAGCGAAGCGGCGGCCAGACCCGCCAGCCGGTACATATGACGGCGTCTTTGGGCAGCGTCTGTATATCCAGCTCCGCCACGAAAGAGGTCGCGTCGGCCTTTGCGCCCGTATGCCGGCGATGGGGAGCGTCACCCACCGTCACAACACACATCACGGTCAGAAAGCCGATGGCGAGAAACCGTCGCACTCGATCGGTTTGCCACGCTAAAAGCGCTGATATGGCTACACCACACATTACGAAACCGGCGAACAGAAACGGCAGCAAATCAGCCGATTGCCCGTGCACACGATAGGCGCAAACGAACACCACGCTGGCGATCGCCATTCCACCCAGGAGCCAGGCGCTCGGCCGACACCGGCGGTAGGCGATCACCAGGCCAAATGCAGCGATCAGAGCCATTCCACCCTGTGCGGCGCCGGCGAACATAAGCGTCAGCAAGTAGGCAGCCTCACCGCTTGCATGATAGACACTGACGAACACCACGCTGGCGATCGCCGCTCCGCCCAGAAGCCAGACCGTCGCCCTTCGCCGGCGGAAGGTAATGATCAAGCCGGATGCGACGATCAGAACGATGATCGCCGATAGGTCCTGGAACGAGTGCGAGAAAAGATCGTTCCGCATCCAGCGAAGCTTCTTCCGTATACGGTTCCAGGAGTTGCCCATGAACTTCCTGAACTGTTTCCCGCTTACGTGCCAGGCGACCCGCTCCAGTTTGGCCTCCCAACCAGCAGCAGCGTGTGGCAACACCTTCCATTGAAGGTTGTACTGCTCGATGTAGTTGTAGGGGGCGTCCGGCCTGTCGCGAAACCATAGAAAGCCCAGGGTGTACAAGACCGGCAAAGCGGCGCACATCGTGGCCAGCGACAACGACACGGCGGATCGTTGCCACGACGCCTCCCACTTGTTGCGCGCGAACCACCACGCGATCAGAAAAAAAGGCAGTGTGAACAGGACCGGCGGCCGGTTGGAGAGTACTATGCCAAACAGTAAGGCAGCGATGAATAGATCACGCCGCACGCCAAGCCTCGCATATCGGACAAGGCAGTAAGCGGCGGCCGCCAGAAAGGCAAGTGACGGCGCATACACCTCGGGCGCCACCAGGTTCATCCACATCCGTGGGTGGGCTACCAACACCAGGCAGCAAGCACTCGCCACCCACGCGTCGACACCGAGCCGTATCTGCACCAGGATGCAAAGCCACAGCGCGACAATCCCCGACCCCAGGCAGGCAAGCGACACCATATAGGCCGGGTCGACACCCGGAATCCGCGTGATCACGTACCCGAGCGTCACGTATCCGGAATACCCGGTCGGGTGCATGATCCCGAGGGTTTCGGACGCGAGCTGCATGTCGCCGAAATCGTCGTAGCAGATTCCTGGTGGCAGCCGCGGGACCGTCGCCACCACGACGATCGTCAAAGCCACGGCCACCGCAAGTCGATCGAGCCGGTGAAGCTTGGGCCAGGCCGGCCGATCGTCGCGCCCTGGTGCCGGCACCTGTCTACGTGCAACGCACAGGCAGACCTGTTCGCTGGGATCGTGACTGTTCATTCGACGTAGACGCGCCACCGGCCTCGCTATTGGAGCTTATACTTCCCGTTGACGAGGATGATGTCGAGACCGGCCTCCTCCAAGTGGTTCAGGTACCGGAAGATCGTGCGACGAGACGATCCGGTCGCCTTGATCATCTGCCCGAGCGTTGCCCCCCTCTTGAGCATCGTCATGAGCTGTTGGTGACGCCCGCTGACTGACCTGGTGCTCTTCATGTCCTTGAGAAGCGCCGCAGCGGCTTTCTTCTGCTTGGCATCGTCACCAAATCCTCCCTTGGCCAGGGTGAATTCAAGCGCCTGGAGAATCGTCTGGGTTTCGAGGAAGCTTGCGTTTCGCACCTTGTGGTCTCCGAAGTTTCGTTACTGCATGATCAAACGGAACACGCCGTTCCGGGTGGGGGCATGTTAGCGAAATATCGCCGCGTTCGCCAACCGTCGTCGGTTGCGATGCGCACGCGTTCCGTTAGATTGCTCGATATGATGACGGTGTACATCGATCGGAGCTGATTTGGAAAACGCCTCCCGAAGTCCTGTCTTTATCCTCGGCCTGCATCGCTCAGGGACGACCCTGCTCTATCAGATGTTGGCTGCGAGCGGTTGCTTCAACATCGTCACCGCCAGACACGTCATCTGCTTTGATGAACTGCGCAATGGCTCTGCAGACCCTGCGCGCTTGCGTGATCGGCTGCGCGAGCGGTTTGCGGGGCTCGGGTTGTCGAATCGAGGGATCGATGCCGTGGGCGTAAGCCCCGATACCCCGGAGGAGTACGGCTTCATTCTCGACAACCTTCGCGCCGGCATGTCAATCACGAGGCGGAATTTTCATGTGTTTCGATTTGCTTGTGAAATGATCCAGCGTGACCACGACCGTGATCGCCCTTTATCGCTCAAGAACCCGTGGGATTTCGCCAACGGGCGACGGATCAAGACGCTCATGCCGGGGGCGAAGATCGTTTACATCCACCGCAATCCCTTCCACGTGTTGAGTTCACTGCACCGAGCGGTGATGACGGCGGCCACGCGACGCGAGGCGTATCTGGCGATGTTGAGCAACCGGTACGAGGCACTGGTCCAGAGCGAGTTTCCATGGCGGGTCGTGCAACGGCTGTGCGCCGCGCAACCGGGTCTGATCGCCAGAGGACTCATCCATCAGACCGCACGGTCTGCTTCCGGCTATTTGAAAAGCATAAAAACGGCTGCACGCGATGACCGGATCGACGTACGATACGAGACGTTGTGCGAACGACCCAGCGAAACAATCTCGGCGATCCTCACCCGTCTTGGCTTAAAAAAGGAACAGGTGGACTATCGCGCGATGATTGGTGCCCACACCTCACGGGTGGGGTCTGAGATTTCCCATCTGCGCCACCTGGTGGTCGAGAAGCTGTCCGACTACGCCTCTGCCGTGGGGTATGACCTGGAAGAGCTGGCGAAGACGTTCTGACGATCGCCTCGACGATCATCAAGAGGTATCTACGTGAATCACGCCAAGCGGCTGTATTACAACGCGTTTGTCACCTCCATCAGGGTCTACCAGAGGCTCTTCCTTGACCTTCGCGTCTGGGGTCGGGAGCACATTCCGCCCGGCCCGAAGATCTACGTGCAGAACCACATCACGTCGACCGACCCCTACTGGGTCTTGCCGCTCTTGCCCGAACCGGTCCACGTCATCATCGGCCCCGGCTATCAGTCGAAGATCATGGCCTATCTGCTGGATTACCTCGAGCAGATCAACGCCACGCCGCGGCATCGCAAGACGGTGGTGGACCACGCCGTCAGATACCTCCGGCGCGGGGAACCGGTCTACACAGCCCCGGAAGGTGACCTTCAGGAAACCTTCAACCTCGGGCGGTTCTACCCCGGCGTCGCCAGGATCTACCGCAGATGTCAGGTGCCGATTATCCCGATCGCGCTTCTAGCCCCGCGGAGTGCCATGAAAGAGTATCCCTTGTTGAAGATGGTTGTCGAGGGTCGTGTGTATCGATGCGTGATGGTCCTGCGCGGGCCCTTCTGTGTAAACATCGGTAAGCCGTTCAGACCGGAGTTGTGCCGATCCGTCGACGAAACCGAAGACAACCAGCGGATCTTGAACGAACTCAAGGAGCGCATGCGTCTGCTGATCGAGGACATGCGAAAAAAGGTGTCAGGATGATTTTTTCTTCATTGTTTTTGCAGATCTAAATGGCGCGGTTGTCCGCTGAGGTGCCGCAACGCGTCTTGTGGTCTCGAAAAATCATCCTGACACCTTTTTTTGACTACTTATGCCGCGCCGTTGCTCGATGCCGCAACTCGGCGTCGATAAACATCTGAATGTCGCCATCGAGCACGCCTTGGGTGTTTGAGGTCATCACACCGGTCCGTGTGTCCTTCACGCGCTGTTCAGGGTAAAGGAAATAGCTGCGGATCGCGTTGCCCCAACCGATCTGGCCTTTTTCGCTGTAGATCTTCGCCAGCTCGCTGTCGCGTTTGGCCTGCTCCATCTGATACAGCCGGCCCATGAGCATCTTGCGGGCGGTCGCGCGGTTCTTGTGTTGGGATCGCTCGTTCTGGCACTGGACGGTCAGCCCCGTGGCTAAATGGGTAAGGCGCACGGCTGATGATGTCTTGTTGACATGCTGCCCGCCCTTGCCGCTGGCGCGGTAGGTATCCTCGCGGACGTCCTGCTCCCAGTCGATCTCGACGTCGATGTTGTCCAACTCCGGCTGGACATCGACGGAAGCAAAGCTCGTCTCACGCTTGCCCTGCGCACTGAACGGCGAAATGCGCACGAGACGATGGACACCGGTTTCGCACGATAGATAGCCGTACGCGTGCGAGCCCTTCACCAGCAGGCTGCACGACTGGATACCGGCCTCCTCTCCGTAGCGCGTGGAGAGCTCTCCGACCTCGAAATCGTTGCGCTCGAAGTAGCGAAGATAGAGTCGAAGCAGCATCTCCGCCCAGTCGCAGGCATCGGCCCCGCCGGTGCCGGCCTGAATGTTGAAATAGCAATCTTGATCGTCCTTGGGACCGGACAACAGTGTTAGGAGTTCGACGCGATTGACCTCGTTGGAAAGCTCACCAAGCCCCCGGTCGAGCTCCTCGCGCACCTCGCGGTCCTCGCCCTCGGCGAGAAGCTCGATCATCGCGCCGAGATCGTCGGCCTTGGCGATCGCGCCGCGCACGGGATCCACGACCGCCTTGAGTGACTTGAGCTTGTGGACGGTCCGTTTGGCGGACTCCGGATTGTCCCAGAGATTGTGGGCGGCCATCGCCTTCTCGACGACCGCGAGCGCTTCGAGTTTTTTGGGGAAGTCAAAGAGAGTCCCGAAGCGCAATGATCCGGGCGGAAAGGTCTTGTAGTATCGCGTTGGGGTCTTCGTAGGTCATGGTTGTCTCGCTGATCCCCTTTGTGGGGCTGAACCTGGTGCGTGGGACCGACTTTCCAGTTGGTCAAAAGACAGGCTGGAAAGCCTGCCCCACATACGTTCCTATGCCTGTACGCGGCTCATACGCTCAATGATAACATCTTCGACCGGGCAACGATACCACCTCGGTGCCCGCGACAGTAGCCGGGTGTGACCATATTTTGTGGCATCGTGTCATTCTGTCGTCCTACTGAGATCGTAGCGGCCTGCGTCCTCGCAGGCCGTGTTCCCGGGCGAGTGCTATTGCGTACGACGGCCGGCGGGGACGCCGGCCGCTACAGAGCGACACGAATTATTCGCATGTGCCACAGAGAATGGCCGCACCCCAGTAGCCCGCCCGGATGGGTTTGTTAGAATACCCC
>JBARRC010000564.1:0-7248 GCA_049644045.1 Phycisphaerae bacterium | reverse complement strand
GTGTAAAGGCACAAGCCGGCTTAACTGCAAGATATACCCATCAAGCAGATACGAAAGTAGGCCTTAGTGATCCGGTAATCCCGTGTGGAAGGGTTATCGCTCATCGGACAAAAGGTACTCCGGGGATAACAGGCTAATGACTCCCGAGCGTTCATAGCGGCGGAGTCGTTTTGCACCTCGATGTCGGCCCATCACATCCTGGGGGTGTAGGCGCTCCCAAGGGTTCGGCTGTTCGCCGATTAAAGTGGTACGCGAGCTGGGTTCAGACCGGCGCGAGCCAGGTCGGTCCCTATCTGCCGTGGGCGTACGAGACTTGAGAGGAGATCTCCTTAGTACGAGAGGATTGGGAGGTACGTGCCACTGGTGTACCAGTTGTCCCGCTCGGGGCACCGCTGGGTAGCTAAGCACGGAAAGGATAACCGCTGAATGCATCTAAGCGGGAAGCCCCCCTCAAGACAAGGTCTCGATGTCCTCCGCTTCGGTGGAGTGACTGAAGGCCCCTGGAAGACTACCAGGTCGATAGGCGGGAGGTGTAAGCACAGAGATGTGTTGAGCTTACCCGTACTAATGGCCAAGCGCTTGACCGCACTCATGAGCGGCTGTCAGGCAACCTTCCAGTATTGGTGTTTCGATCACAATATCCGGCGCGTCCGCTTCTTCAATCGCCAAAGGCGCGCGATATGGACCCGGGTCACAAGACGCGACCCGGGTTTTTTTGTAGCCGCGTACGCGAACGGGGCGTTTCAGGCCCCACGAGCCCGCCAACAACAGCCTGGTCGTGGGGCCGGAGCATGTCCCGTTACTGGGGCGCCGGGGGTCTGGATGCGTGGTGACAGGTACAGAGACGTCCCCGGGGCGGAAGCGCAGATCTTGCCGACCGTGGCACCGCGTGTTAGGATAACCGCCCGAAACGAGAGCCTTCTTTTCAATTCAGAGGAGGTAAGTTATGAGGGGTCCCATTCGTTTCCTTCGGTGGCTTTTGGTCGTTGGCACCGCCGGCGTCCTGCCGGCCTTCATCCTCGACTGCGACAAGGCAGCGCTGAACTTCCAGCGCGGCCTGATGCAGGGTCTCGGCGCGGATGTTGCAGACATCATCATCGACCAGATTCCTTTGGAGGAAGGCGAGTAACCTTGCCGCCTGTTCATCCGGCGGACGCCCGACGCTGATATGCCGCGGTCGCCGTAGCTACAACGCTTGTAGCCATCGGGTCTGTCAGCGTCACGGAGGGGTGGAACATGTGTAGGGGGTTTTGTGTGCGCAAATCCAAGCACCGATCCACAGTCAATGCGTCCGCTTCTTCAATTGCCAAAGTGCCCGAAACGAGAAACCCAAGCCACCCGACGCCGGCTCCGGTTGTTTCATGCGCCGCACGAATTGGGTGTCTGGTGCCACTGCTCGGCGAGGAGTACAGATGATCTGGTGCTCAGCGAGCCGGGTAAGGCGGGTTCCACCCGCTTTCATTTACCCGCGGCGGGCAAAGCCCGCCCTACGAGTCCGTCACTGTTACGGTTAGCTCGAAAGTTTTGCCGAACAGACCTTCTTCCCAAGGTTGGTGGTAAATCATGCGAAGAACGGTGCTGCCCGGCGACACCGCAGTGAACTTCCACGTCTGGCTGTCCGGACAACCGGGCATCGGTACGACGCAGCCGTGGTAAACCGTGTCTGTATGTTCCACAACCGATGTGTCCAGGTTGGCCAGTTCCCACTCGAAACCCGTGCTCGCGTTCGAGTTCAAGTACACTCTCAGTTTCTGCCCGACCCGTAGCGTCACGTCGCTACCGCTATCGTCTTCGTCAAGCATCAACGTCCACCAGGAAGCGAACGGACACCCGCCCGCAAAAAGCACCAGGAAACACACAAAGCCGACTAAGACCGACCGTTTCAATGCGTGACTTGACTCTGTCATTTTTAAACCTCCTTGAACCGGAATTTCCCGTTTGCCCCTGCCGAAACCAGACCGGGTCGCTTGCACGTGACCCGGGCTTTTTTGTGCACCCCAGGGTAAGATGCTGCAGTGACCCCCGATCCACACCCTCGTCGATGAAGCTCGCGAAACAGGTTACTCGCGGGTCGTTTCGATGATCTTTATGCTCGTTGGCGCATCCCCTGGTTTGTGGTCCAGTACGTAGGTGCGGACCTTCGGGAGCACGGTTTCCAGAGTCTGCAACAGCACGCGCCGCTTGAAGACCTTGGTGTTTTTGCGGTACTCAGCGAGCACGCTCAAGAAGCGTGCGGCCTCACCGCGAGCCCGGCTGATCCGTGACTGCCGATACGCTTTCGCCTCCTCGTGAATCTCCGCTGCTTTGCCCCGGGCGCGGGGCAAAATGCGGTTGGATTCGGTGACGGCAAAATCCACGGCTTTTTCGCCGTCCTTCTTGGCGCTGACCACGTCCTGGAACACGGGGATGATTGCCCAGGGCGGTTCGATCGACTCTAGATTGGCTGCGACCAGTCGTACACCGCAACCATAGCGATCCAGTAGCTGTTGCGCCCGCGTCAGTGTCTCCAACTGCAGCTTCGCCTTGGCGACGGTCAACGCCTCGTCCACCGGGACGCGCGCCAGCGCTTCAATCAAAACGCCCTGCACCGTGTTTCGGATAAGCTTGTCCGGGTTGTCGGCGCCGAACAGGTATTCCGCCGGCTCAGCGACCTGGTACTGCACCACCATAGTAACCTTGAGGATATTGACGTCGCCGGTGAACGTATCGCTTTCCGGGCTGGTTTTCATGGCCTGCGCATCGCCGCGAGCGATCGCCTCCCGTTGGTCGGGCATCATGCCAACGTAGACCCGCCTTACCTCCGTGGTCTTCGGCCGGTCAACCCGGCAGACGGGCCAGGGCGGCGCGTAGTGCAAACCGGGCGTCACGCTGCGATACGCTTTCGGTGCGCGGCCGAACCAGCGCACCACACCGCGTTCATCGGGCTGGACAAAATAAATCCCCGAGGCAAGGTAGGCGATCACCAAGACCAACCCGACGCTAACCAGCCATCTCTTGCGAACCCACATGGAGCACCTGCTATTCGCCCGCCGGCTCAGAAATCGGTTGCACCGGCGGCTCCGCTGTTGACTCGCTAGCGCGATTCAGCAAGCGCAGAAAGTCACTGTTGCCGGACAGAATCGCCACCGTTTTCTCGTTCAGCGTTTTCTCGTACGCTTCAAGCGTGCGGATGAAGTCATAGAATTCCGGATCCTGCCCGTACGCTTCGGCATAGATACGGGCGGCCTCGGCATCCGCCTCACCACGGATTCGCTCCGCCTTCTCGTAGGCTTTGGCCAGAATCTCCACCCGCTGCCGGTTGGCTTGTGCGCGAATCTTGGTAGCCTCTTCGTCGCCTTCCGAACGGTATCGAGTGGCAATCGTCTCGCGCTCGGCCCGCATCCGCTCAAACACGTTTCGTCGATTCTGTCCGGGGAAGTTAAGCCGCTGAATCTTCACGTCGACGATCTCGATGCCGTAGGATTCTTCCACTCGTTCGCTGCACCTGGTCCGGATCGACTCCACGAACTCAACCCAGCGCCGCTGCTTTGGATCGGTGGACACCAAAACAAGGAAATCGTGCCGACCCAAAGCCGCCCCCAACTCCGACACGACCACGTCCCCCAACCGCGCTTCAGCGCTGGTGCGGTCGCCCATCGTCTCCAAAAAGCGCAACACAGCCGCCTGGTCCCGCTTGATCCGCCAGCAGGTATAGGTTGTGACGATCACGTTCTTGCCGATGCCCGATTGTTCGTCTTGCGTCAGGTATTCCTTATCCGGCTGGCCAGGCGCGGGGTTCTCCAACACCATCAGCCGATTGTCAAAGCGAACCAGTGTGTCCACGGGCCAGGGCCACTTGAGGCGAAGCCCCGGCTCGATCAGCGTATGCACCGGACCGCCGAAACGCATCTGAACGACGTATTGCGTCTGGTCGACCACAAAGAAACATGTGACGGCCAGCGCGACCACGGCCGCCAGGACAATTAACGTAAGTACATTCCGCATGGTATTGCCATCCTACAGCCACCTCGCCACGGCGCGATCATCGACCCGGAGCCCCCCTTGAAACCTCGTTCGCGGCGTTTGGCTCCACAAACCAGATCTCCAGCTCACCCGCGTCCGCCGTGGGTGGTTTGAGGTACTTGCGTAGCCTGGGTAAGACCTGTTCCAGCATTTCCAGCTCCAACCGGAGCCCGGTCACCTCGGGCGATGCAGCGTAAGCTTTCAGCAACGAGAGAAAACGATCCGCTTGGCCTTTGGCCAGAAGGACTGTTTCGCTGACGTACCCTTGCGCCTCGGCAATCTGCTGTGCTGCTTCCCCGCGCGCCTTCGGAATGATCTGAGCTTCCTGTGCCCGCGCCTGATCGATCCGGGTGGCACGATCCTCCAACGCGCTGGCCACGTCTCTAAAAGCTGCGTGGACTTCCTGTGGCGCATGAGCATCCAGGATGTGAAAGGACTGAATTCGAATTCCGCTGTCGTACGCCACCAGCCGCTGTTGGGCGAGTCGTTTGATTTCCTGCTCGTGGCGTTGGCGGTTCGCCGTAAAGACCGTATTGATCGATGCCCCACCCAACAACTCACGCGCAGTGCCCAGCACGACGTTCCGTACGAGTTCTTCCCGGTCAGCTACTCCGTACTGGAAGCAGGTGACCTTGTCTTCCGCCGCCCCCCAGTGCACGGCCATCTTAATGTCGGCGATATTCTCGTCGCCAACCAGATGCCACGACTCCTTCGGGTTCGAGTTGTCGATCGGGTCCGTCCAAGGTTCAGGCTGGTAACCGATTACCAGCCGATACACCCGCTGCACCGCCACGCGATCCACCTCATCGATGGGGTAGGGAAGGGCATAGTGCAAGCCCGGTGGCAGGTCCGAATGTTGGATCGCCCCGAAACGCCGTACAATGCCCACCTCACCCGGTAGGATCGTGAAAAACCCGGAACCGACGTACACACAGGTGACGAAGACCGCCCCCACCACTTCCACGCTGCGCGGGGAAATGGGAACCGGCAGCTTCAAGGACAGCCAGGTGGAGAGGCGTTGGATGTACCGCAAACGCCCAATACTTATGGCGCCGATCGACAGGAACACAAGCGCCCCGATGGCCTTGAGCCACTGTGGTATGAGCGGTTCGTCCAGCACCCGCATCGTCAGACCGACTTGTGAGCTCTTGAGCAGGGCGTTTAGCAGCCTGCCTAAGAACATGGCCACGAGAATGATCGTCGCGAGGTAAACGACCACCGTGCGACGCCCCAGTTGGCGATGCAGCACACCAAGCGAACCGATGTTCGTTGCCGGTCCGACCAGAAGAAACACAAGCGCCGCTCCAGGGTTCATCCCCTGAGCGATGAACACGGCTGCGATTGGTGTCGACGATTCGGCACAGACATACAGCGGGACGCCGATCAGTACCATCAGCAACATCGATTGCAGCGGTCCGCCGAGAATGTTGTTGAGAACGTCCGGCGGCAGCCAGGCCTGGATTGCGGCTGCTGCTAGGATGCCAATCAGAATCCATCCGAAGATGTCGTCGAACAGCTCGACGAATGCGAATCGCATACCCTTTCGAAAGCGGCTCGAGGCCGTATCCGTTGCGGGCTGCTTTCCGGAATCCATACCGCAAGGCGGCTCACCCGCTTCCTCCTTTGGTTCAGGCGACGGATAGCGCTTTTCGATGAAGTTGTCCGCCAGTCCTGCGGCGATCGCAGTAATACAGGCGGCGATGGGTCGAAGGATCGCCATCAGAGGGCCAAGTAGGGCATAGGTCAACAGAAACGAGGTGGCACTGGTTTCCGGCGTGGAAATGAGGAAGGAGAGCGTGGCCCCCTTGCTCGCTCCCTTCTTACGCAGCGTTACAGCCGCCGGTAGCACGCTACAGGAGCACAACGGTAGAGGGGCGCCGACCAGCGTTGCCAAGAACACCGACCGTTTCCTCGTTCCGCTGAGGTAACGTGTGACGGCTTCGCCGGAGATCAGCACCTTTAGTACACCGGCGAACGCGAAGCCGACCAGAATGAAGAATGCCGACTCGCAGAGAATATCCCAAGCCACTGATACCACGCTTGGCTCCCTTGCACTCTTGATGATTCTCGCTGGCTGACCATCATACCCGCCTATCGAGTTCTTCGCACGGACATCCGCAGAGGCCAGCGCTTACGGCTCAGCAGTACGTTTTCAACGACACACCGGAGCGTGGATCGTTTTGTACGCCTGTTCAGATCGAGGGTGTAGAGACGAGCGTGACGGGCTTGCCCATAAGGCGTGTGAGACGCGCCGCTAAGCTGATGGATCGTCGGCGACGGGGAGTTCCTCAGCCGACCGTTTGTTGAGGATGGTCCGTGCGAGGTCAATGCGCTTAATGAGCGCCGGCATGTCCTTGATGCGATCGTCCGGGTCGTATTGGCAGCAGTCCTCGATGAGTCGGGCGACGCACGCAGGGAGTTCCTGCATGTTCGACTTCCGGGTCTCCGAGACGCGTTTGCCCACGAGGCTTTGCGAGTGAATGGAGATGGTTTGATTCATCTCTGTTTGGATCGGTTTTCCGGTAAGGATCTTGTGAAGCGTCGCACCCAGACCGAACACATCCGTTCGCTGATCCAGCGTGCCGCGCTGTACCTGCTCGGGGGCCATGTAGTCGATCGTGCCTTGAATGCGTGGTTTGGCCTCGTGAGCCCTGGCACTTTGGCCGAGGTCAATCAGCTTGACCGTGCCGTCGGGGGTGACCAGGATGTTGCCCGGCTTCAGGTCGGCGTGGACATAGCCGGCCTTGTGCATGGCATGGAGTCCTCGCGCAGCCTCGCCGCAGAGCCGCAGGATCTCTTCCAGCGAGTGACGGAACTCTTTGTCGGCCATCGAGATGCCGTCCACGTACTCCATGAACAGAATAGCCCCCCGCACCCGGAGTCGATGCCGCATCATTCGCAGCTCGTAAACCTTACGGATGGCCTGGTGATCAACGGACGAGCCGATCGCATGCTCGACGCGAAGCAGGTCGATGAAGTTCGCGTCCTCCGGCTTGACGACCTTAATAATCTTGACCGTGTAGTCCTTGCCTGTCCGCATGCAGCGCGCGCGGAAGATGCGTGTCTGGGCGCCGACCCCCAGCTTCTCGATGACGCGGTAGTTTGGAATGTCAACGGCCATCGCCTTCGCACCAACCACAAAGCCCCCGCCGCGCTCACGCTGTAGGTCGCGTAGGGTGCGGCGTTTGGGGGCGCATGCCCCAGATGCCACGGTCTCTAACGTCGGTCTCACCGGGTGGCTACCGT
>JBARRC010000563.1:0-2009 GCA_049644045.1 Phycisphaerae bacterium | reverse complement strand
GCTGCCGCCTGCTCGGTCTGACCGGTGTGCACCTTGTCACTGTTTTTCAGGGCCATCGGCTGATGCTTGCGGCAACCGTTGCGATAGACGGTGACGCCTTTGCAGCCAAGTTCGTAGGCGAATTGGTAGATTTTTTCGACATCCTCGACGGTGGCATCTTCGGGGAAGTTGATCGTTTTGGAGATCGAGGCGTCACAGTGCTTCTGGAAGGCAGCCTGCATGCGCATGTGCCAGTCGGGCGAGATGTCGTGAGCGCAGACGAACACGCGCCGCACGTCGGCGGGCACCTCGGACACCAGAGCGAGGGTGCCCTCCGTGGCGAGCCGCTCCATCAGTCCCTCGCTGTAGAAGCCGCGTTTGCGCGCCACGGCCTCGAATATCGGGTTCACCTCAACCATCGGTGCCGCATCTTCCTTCCGGTCGCGAAGGACATTGCGGACAAAGGCGAGGCTGTACATCGGTTCAATCCCGCCGGAGCAACCGACGATGATGCTTATAGTTCCTGTCGGGGCCACGGTCGTGCACGTGGCATTACGCATGGCCCGGTGATGCTTCGTGTCCCAAATACTCCCCTCCCAATTGGGGAACGACCCACGCTGGGCTGCCAGCCTCTCACTGTAGTTGTGGGACTCTTCGTTGACAAAGCGCATGAACCGTTCGCCCCAGTCGATTCCCTCCTCGCTGTCGTAGGGGACGCCGAGTTTGTATAGGGCGTCTGCGAAGCCCATGATTCCAAGGCCAATCTTGCGATTGGCCTTGCACATGCGGTCGATCTCGGGCAGCGGATACTTGTTGGCGTCGATGACGTTGTCCAAAAAACGTACGCTTTCGTGCACAGTTTCGCGCAGCGCGTCCCACGCAATCGACGGCTTCCCTCGATCATTGAGGTGCACGAACTCAGTCAGGTTGATGCTGCCGAGGTTGCACGCCTCGTAGGGGAGCAGCGGCTGCTCGCCGCACGGATTGGTCGCCTCGATCCGGCCGAGGTGCGGCGTGGGATTATCCGCATTAATGCGATCAATGAAGGCCACGCCGGGCTCGCCGGTCCGGTGGGCGTTGGTCACGATGATGTTCCAGATATCCCTGCGGGTGTAGTGATCACCGTCCGGGATCGAGCCGTCCTCGCCGACTTCGACGAGCGAGCGGATGTCGTACTCCCAGATGTCCAGGTCTTTCGGCAGGACATATTCCCGTCCGGTGCGCGGGTTGGTCGTGACGTGCGCGCCGTCCGGTTCGTCAAGAAAGGATGCCATCCACTCGTCAGTGATCTTGACGGAGATGTTGTAGTTGGTGAACTGATTTAAGTCCTCCTTGGCGTGGAGGAACTTGAGGATGTCGGGGTGATGAATACTCATCATCCCCATGTTCGCGCCGCGCCGAAACGCACCCTGCTGGATCGCGTTGGTCGCCTCGCTGAACGCGCGCCAAAACGAGATCGGGCCGCTGGTCGTGCCGCCCGAGCTGCTGATATAGTCTCCGGTGGGGCGCAGTTCGTCGAAAGCAAAGCCGGTTCCGCCACCGGCCTTTTGAATCAAGGCGGTATGTTTGATGGAGTCGAAAATCTCATTAATGCTATCGCCGACAGGCAGCACGAAGCACGCGCTGAGCATGCCCATCTCACGTCCGGCGTTCATGAGCGTCGGACTGTTGGGCATGAACTGCCGACTCGCCATCAAGGAGTAGAAGCGTTCCTCCCACTCGCTGCGGTTTTCTGGATCGGAATCGTAGATCAGTTCGACATCGGCAACGGCATTAGCAACCCGCCTGAACAGATCTTCCGGCGACTCCGTACACCGACCCTGCTCGTCCTTCTTAAGGTACCGCGCCCGAAGGACTCGCTCAGCGTTAACCGCCAGCTTCAACTCCGGCTTTCGTGTGTCATCCGTGACACGAAAGCCACGCTCCTCAACCGCCGCTTCCGACATAAAACTACTGCGCCTCCACCGGCTTCGTTGCCGGCCATAATGTCCTGTTTGTCCCGACCGCCACTACCTGGGGTACCAGCGGTA
>JBARRC010000562.1:0-3918 GCA_049644045.1 Phycisphaerae bacterium | reverse complement strand
TCACGGGGGAGAATCCCAGCTACCACGGCCCGGACTATAGGTATAAGGGCGAACCGCCCGCAGAGACCCCGATTCATCAGAACCAGCCGTGGAACCCGGTCGAGCAAGTCAGTTGGCCGGACTGCCGGGACGTGTTGGATCGCCTTGGCCTCGTGCTTCCCACCGAAGCGCAGTGGGAGTACGCGGCCCGGGCGGGGACCAGCACGGCGTGGTGGACGGGAAACGAGAAGGAGTCGATCGGTGCCGACGGCGCGGGTAACCTCGCGGACGGTTGGACGAAGAGCAAGGGAGGCCCGGCGGGTTGGGTCTACGAGGAATGGCTGGAAGACGGCTGGGTGGCGCACGCTCCGGTCGGCACCTTCTCGCCCAATGGCTTTGGGCTCCACGATGTCATTGGCAACGTCTGGGAGTGGTGCCGTGACGGTTACGGGGGGTACGACGGCGACGTCGAGGCCGATACGGGCCTTCGCAGGGTCATCGGCACCCGCCATCGCGTGGTCCGGGGCGGTGGTAGCTTCGTCAACAACGCTGCCCTCGCGCGGTCCGCGTACCGCCCCAGCGTCGCGCCCGCGTACCGCGTCAACAACCTCGGCGTGCGTCCCGCCAGGGTCATCACTGAGTAACTTCACCACTTTACGACGGTAAGCGGGAGTCCACGGAGAACAGTGGGCAGCGAGCGGCGTGCAGCCGTATGGTGATGTGAAGAAAATCGTTGATTGTGCTTGTTTTTCGCTGGACGTTTGGTGGGACGGCGGCTACCGGTGGCAGTTCGTGCGGCCCTTCCGCCGACGAAAACGTGGCCGGGGTTTGGAACATTCCACGGGGGGTGGCACAAGCCTTGCTCTTGCCTTATTATTGGGCGTGCGACGTGGCGAGGTCTCGCTAATCGTCTTGGCGGGCCGTTGCCCGGAGCGAAGGGTCTGTGGCGGCCCGGAAATGTTCCAGGTTAACATAGTTTTAGTAAAGGTGGTGAATTATGGCGACACTTCAGGATGTGCTGAGGGAAAGAATCCCCGGCTATCGTAACGAAGTCCAAAACCTCCTTAAGGCGCACGGTGGCGACAAGATTTCGGAGGTAACCATCCAGCAGGCCTACGGCGGCATGCGGGGCGTCAAGGGCATGATCTGCGACACCTCCGTCGTGGAACCCGACAAGGGCCTCATCATCCGCGGGCGACCCCTGCTGGAGATCAAGCACCTCTGGCCGGAGGAAATCTTCTACCTCCTCCTGACCGGCGAGGAGCCCGACGCAGAGGCCAAGGCGGCCCTCCAGCAGGATTACGACAAGCGGGCTACTGTTCCCGACTATGTGTGGGATGTGCTCCAGGCCATGCCTGAGGACAGTCACCCGATGTGCATGCTGAACACAGCCATCCTGGTGATGGAGCGCGAAAGCGTGTTCCGGGCATGGTACGACAAGGGCATGACCAAAGGGGAATACTGGTTGCCGGCACTGGAGGACGGGCTGCAACTGCTGGCCAGGCTCCCCGGGGTGGCGGCTGGTGTTTACCGCATCCGCTACAACAAGGGCGCGTTGATCGGGTGGACGCCTGGGCTCGACTGGGGTGCCAACTACGCCAACATGCTGGGCATCGCCGATCCCACCGGTTCGTTCGCCAAGCTGATGCGGCTATACCTGAACTTCCATTCCGACCACGAGGGCGGCAACGTCTCGGCCAACACCTGCCACACGGTCGGTTCAGCCCTGTCGGATCTCTACTATGCGGTATCGGCCGGCCTGAACGGGTTGGCCGGCCCGCTGCACGGTTTGGCCAACCAGGAGTGTCTTGCCTGGATCATCGAGTTGATGGACAAGTTCGGTAGCGTGCCGGACGAGAAGGCCCTTCGTGACTTCGCCTTTCAGACGCTGCGAAGCGGAAAGGTGATCCCGGGTTACGGTCACGCCGTCCTGCGGGTGACCGACCCGCGCTACGCTGGGTTCCTCGAGTTTGGCAAGGAACACCTGCCCAACGATCCCGTGTTCCAGACCGTCTCCCGGGTCTACGACGTTATCCCGAAGGTCTTGCAGGAGTTCTCGGATGAGCGGGTCAAGGCCGGCAAGGCTCCCATCGCCAACTGCTGGCCCAACGTCGATGCAGGCTCCGGGGCGCTGCTGTACCACTACGGCCTGACCGAGTTCCCGTACTATACGGTGCTGTTCTCGGTCTCTCGTGCCATGGGTATGATCTCCCAGTTGGTGCTGAACCGTGCATTGGGTACGGCCATCACCCGGCCGAAATCCGTCTCCACCGAGTGGGTCAAGAAGCAGGTAGGGTAGATAATCGCCTCAGCAGCCCGTTGACGGCTGTGCATTGATCTTTTTGCCGTCAAAGGCTTTTGAGACATGACACGATAACCGCCCTGGGAACCGAACTTGGTCCCCAGGGCGGTTTTCTTTGCCTGGAAAAGGTGTCGTAAAGTATGGCCCGGAAGGACACCTCCGGTTCGAATCCGGGGAGCCGCATCGCCAATCCGTTGAGCCACGATCGGGCTGTATGCACATTTCTTACTTGACGATCCATCGAGGCCCGGCCTCGCCAACCAGAATCCTCGCTGGTGGCACGTGGTTTGCTAAAGCCATTCGCGTTTCGTGTGGGTCTCAAGCGAAAGGAGAGTGAACCATGCGCCCTATTGAAAAACTGAAAGTCAGCATCGATCGCGACGAGTGCATCGGCGATGGGTTGTGTGCCGAAGAGGCACCAGGGACGTTTGAGTTGGACGACGATGCCAAAGCCATTGTGCTCGAGGGCTCGACCGACGAGGAAGAGAAGATTCTCGACGCCGCCAGGGCCTGCCCCGTCGACTGCATAATCGTGGAGAACAGGGAAACCGGCGAGAAGCTTCACCCGGAAGAGTAGGCCCGCCGATCGCCGATTGGGGACTAACCCGACCGCTCATGGGGCGGAAGGGTTGGTTTGCGCCCGTGTACGCGACGAATACACATCCCGTGTACCCCAACGTAGGCCCGATGGATCGCCGCAAGCCGCAACCGACGACCGTAAGCGTAAGCGAGACGCTGGGCCGAGAATCCCTTCTCGCACCCCATCTGGGGGAACCCGTTCCCCTTCGCCTCATGGGATAGGAATCCCGTAGGACTTGTGTCGCCAGGGTGGCATGCTCGGCGCAGGCGAGCATGTCCTCGCCGTTCGGCGTACAAAACCGAACCGCGACCGTGAGGGAGCGGCATCTCCGCGCTACGCCCGGACATGCCACCCAGCCGCCCACGGAGTAGCAGGAAATAAGTATGGTGTCCCCCGATTTGCGGCTCCCTGCTCAGCCGCCTGGCGCGGGTGAGAGCAAGACCCGCGACAAGAGATTATCCAACAACGCACGAGTGCAGGTCAACTGCAGCGGTTAGCACTGCAGCGCAAAGTTGCCTGCGGCTCCGCGCGTAAGTCCATGATTCACAACAGGTTACGAGCCGCAAGATCGTTTCCAGGACGTATCGCGGCGGTTGGAGCGGTAGCGCGGGGTTGTGGTCTGCATTCATAGTGTTTGCTGCATCTGATGTCGAACCCCGTTAGCACGACCTTGCGCTGTAGCGTTAGGACGACTTCCTCTTCCGTTTGGGCTTTTTCTTCTCGTCCTCGTTTGGTTCCTCTCGCTCCGGAGGCAGAATCGTCTCCAAGTGCCGGCCAAGAGCAAGATCGTATGCACAGGCGATCTTGGCGAGATGAAGTCCAAACAGTGCGCGAAGTTCCCCGAGATGGCTAATGATTTCACCAATTCGGTAAGACGCGCGCGGAGGCTTCTGCGTTAAGCGCAGGAAGCGGCGGCAAGCAGAACGCATGGCAACAAGGCTCTCGCCGAGAGGGGAAGATTCCGCAACATCCTCAAGGTCCGCCGTGAGCCGTTCGCGAATCTTAAGCGCGGATTCAACAACGTATGGACCGACTTCGAGATCGAACGGTTCAAAAA
>JBARRC010000561.1:0-1938 GCA_049644045.1 Phycisphaerae bacterium | reverse complement strand
TGTTCTGTACGGCTCGGTCGGACGGAAGGAGATCGCCGCGGCGCTGGCGGAAGAAGGACATCCGGTGACATCCGATCAATTGATCTTGAGTTCGCCCATTCGGCATCTCGATAACGTCGCCGTCGAGGTCAAGCTCGCCGACGACCTGTACAGCTCGATCAAGGTTTGGGTGGTTCGCGAGAAAACCGAAGACGAGGAGGAGGAATTGGAGGCTCCCCGCAAGGTGGAAGCTGGCAAGGAGGCTGGCCCGGGTGACGACCGCGCCAACAACTAGCCCACCCACCGTGGCCGGTACCGAGCGGGTCCCACCGCAAGACCTGGATGCGGAGATGGCGCTTCTCGGCTCGATGATGATGAGCCGCGACGCCGTCGCCGAGGTAATCCCTATCATCGGGCGGACGGACAGCGGCTGGCTTTACGTGCCCGCCCATCAGAAGCTCTTCGAAGCACTCCTCGACCTGTACGACGATCCGTCGAAGGCAATCGACTTAATTGTGGTATCGGACGAGCTGCGGCGGCGCGATCTGCTCGATTTCGTCGGTGGGCATGAGTACATGATCCAGCTCGCGGAGAGCTTCGCCGATTGGGCGAACGCCGAGCATTACGCGAAGATCGTCCGCGACAAGGGTTTGCTTCGCGATCTGATTCGCTGTGCGGGACAGATCGCTGATGAGGCCTACCACGGCATTGATGAAGCGAGGGTTATTCTCGACGTTGCCGAACAGAAGATATTCTCTGTCACGGAGCACCGGATCAGCGGCCGGACCATTGAGATCCGCCAGGCGGTAGCGCGGCTCGCGAAGCAGCTTGAACTTGGAGATCGGGGCGTTTGCACCGGCCTGGCGACCGGGTTCACCCAACTAGACGAATACACGAGTGGTTTTCAGCCGGGTGATCTGATTGTCGTGGCGGGCCGCCCGTCGATGGGGAAGACGGCGCTCGGTTTGGCGATGGCCCAGCACATGGGGCTGCACGACCACAAACCGGTCCTGTTCTTCTCGATGGAGATGAGCATAGATCAGCTCGCTCAGCGCATGGTTTCTTCCTACACGGGGATCGACGCGCAAAAACTGCGTCGCCGGCAGATTGACAAGCATGGAGAGGAAATGCGCCGACTGCTGGACGCGTGCGCCGTCTTTGAGCAGGCTCCGCTCTTCGTGGACGATACACCCGGAATGACGGCGATGGAACTGCGCTCCAAGGCTCGCCGGCTCAAGCAAAAACACGATGTCCAGGCCGTATTCGTCGATTACCTGCAGCTCATGTACACGCCCAGGGCCGAGAACAGACAGGTGGAGATCGCCACGATTAGCCGAGGGCTGAAGAGCCTTGCGCGAGAACTCAACATCCCGGTCATCGCGCTGGCCCAGCTCAACCGCATGCCGGAAGGGCGTCATGACAAGCGCCCGCTAATGAGTGACCTGCGGGAGTCCGGGGCCATCGAACAGGACGCCGATGTCGTCCTGTTGATTCACCGGGAGGAGTACTACAAGCCGGAGGACGAGAGCGTCAAGGGCCAGGCGGAACTCATCATCGCCAAGCAGCGCAATGGGCCGACCGGCTCAGTAACGTTGCACTTCGACAAGAAAATCACCCGTTTCGCGAATCACTACGTCGGGGTTGAACCCCACGCGGTGGGCAGTGATTCTACGCCTTTCTGAATCGCTGTGCGCGAACCCGCGATCCAATCCGAGCCACGAGCGTAAGCGCTTGCTATTACCCACATCTTCCGGGCCCGCACAGCCGGACCGGAACCTTGTCCCGGAGGGACATTTGATAATAGCCCAGCGATTTATCGCTGGGAACGTGGCGTTTGCGAACGATCCCAGTCCCGTAGGGACGGATGAATGCCGCTTGTCGGTTCAATCGTCCCTACGGGACTGAGATCTCGTCCGGCAACGTCATCCCAGCGATGAATCGCTGGGCTATTCTCACTTG
>JBARRC010000560.1:0-4284 GCA_049644045.1 Phycisphaerae bacterium | reverse complement strand
TGCCGCTCCCTCACGGTCGCGGTTCGGTGCTCGCTATTCGCCATTCGCCATTTCTTCATGGGAGGGCGCGCGGGTGCCCCATCTCCTTTGGAGATGGGGGAGTCGATTCGATGACACATACTTGGCTGTGCCTGCGAATATAGGTCGTACCCCGCCAGGTTGTTCCGGTTGCACCGATCGTTTTGAACATCGCGTTGACAAGCATGCCGAGCGTGACGATTGCACCCAGGACGTAGGTTAACGACCAGACGGGTTCGACGCGCAAAACCGCATACACCCGCCACGTGACGAGCTGCTCGAGGACGACGACGACCAGCCAAACGCACGCGGCGAACGCCCACAACCTGACACTGGAAACGTCCGCCAGAACCAGACCTGTCAGCGCCGTAATCAGGCTCACCCACGGCACGATGGACAGCAGAATCAACACAGAAGCGGCGGATGATAACCGTGTCAGCGAACCGAGACAGCCATAAAAGATGCGGCTCCACCCCCGCCAAGCCGCGAGAGGTGAGTCGTACATCCTGGTGCGATAAAGGTCGTCGTTTTCCACGACTCGCAGGCGCAACCCCATTTGCTTCGCGAACCGGGCCATCTGTATGTCTTCATTTACCTTGGTTCGGACGCGTTCGTGGCCGCCGATCGCCTCGTAGCAGCTCCGGCGCATCAACATGAACGCACCGTTGGCGTAGGCGGTTTTTCGCCACGGTCGGTTCACTCGATGAGGCAAAAACCAGATCATCAGCGCCAGGGTGCACACCGGTTGAATGATCCGTTCCCAGGTCGTGCGCGTCTCCAAAACGGGGATGACCGAAAGAAAATCGGAGTCGTGGCTTAGCGCCTCGCGCATCGCGATCGAAAGCGTCTTGCGCGAGGTCTGCCGGCAGTCCGCATCGGTGAAGAGAAGCCAATCGCCACAGCTTGCCTCAACGCCCTCGCGCATCGCATTGTTCTTGCCGAACCACCCGTCTCGAAGCGCCGTGACGGTGACAACGCGAAGGCGACCGGCGGCTTGCTGCTCCAGCCGGCGCAAGATGTCCGGCGTGCGGTCCCGGCTGCGGTCATCGACGACGATCAGTTCGTAGTCCGGATAGTCCTGCTCGAGAAGGTCGTTGATGCAGGCCTCGACGTTGTCCTCCTCGTCCTTAGCTGCGATCAGGATGGAGACCTTCGGGGCATCCTCCGGCGGGTCGTTATAGGAATGCGAACTGAGGACCTTGCGCTTGCGCAGGATTCGTCCCATCTTGGCGTACCGCACGAGCCAGACGAGGCCGATCACAACCGCCAGGGTCAACCAAATGCGAAACCAGGTAGACATCAAACGTCCAAACAAGCAAGCGCCAAACATCGAAACGTCAAAATATGCGTTGGATCGCCAATCCGCAATCCCCAATCCCCAATCGACAACGGTATACTATCGGGCATGCTCACCGTGCTTTTGTGGATCAGCGTCGGGCTCTGGACCCTGTTTTTCATTCAAATGGTTGTAAACTGGGTGCTGGTTCGCGACCTGCGCAAGCTGAATGCACCCTCGCCGGAGAAGTGGCCGTTCGTCTCCATCGTCGTACCCGCCCGCGACGAAGAGAGAAGCGTTCACCGGGCGGTGAGCTCCTTTTGCCGCCAGGACTACGAGGGCTTCGAAGTCATCGTGGTCGACGATCAATCAACGGATCGTACACCGCAGATTCTCCATGGGCTGCAATCGCGGTATCCCAACCTGACGGTCATCACGGGCACGGGTCCACCGGACGGATGGCATGGAAAGCCCAACGCACTGGAGACCGGCAGGAGGGCTGCGAAGGGCGACTGGCTGCTGTTTGTGGACGCTGACGTGGTCTACGCGCCGGGCCTGTTGCGTCGCGCGATTGCGTATGCGTTGGAGCAGGACGTCGGCATGTTAGTATTGATGCCGAGGTTCGCCACCGGGCAGGTGTTGGAAACCGTCATGATGTCGACCCTGTACCTGGTCGTCTTCGCCTGCTTCCCGCTTTTTTTGGTCGCTCGATCGAGGAACAAGTGGTTTGCGGTGGGCAACGGCGTGTTCAACCTGGTCCGGCGGGATGCACTGCAAGCGTGCGGGGCGTTCGAAAGCCTCAAGGGCGCGGTCCTGGACGATGTCGGTTTGGGTTACAAGGTCAGACAAGCCGGGCATGGTATCGCGGTCGGGCTGGCGGGGCCGCTGGTCTACATTCGCATGTACCACGGCACGCGCGAGCTGGTACGAGGATTCACCAAGAATGCCTTCCCGATGAGCCGAAACCGTCCTTGGCTGGTGGCCGTGCCGTTCTTATTGGGCACGATCTTGAGTCTCCTTCCCTACATCGGGCTCATCGCAGGGATGACGCACGGGTTCATCAGCATACCCGCAATGATTGCATTGATCTTGATGCACCTGGTGACGGTCGGTCTAGCTATAAGGTTTCACCAGCCGTGGTATGTCACGTTTCTCAATCCGCTGCGCGAGGTCTGCTGGTGGGGAGTACTACTCCGCTCGTTTATCGCTTATCACCGACACGGCATCGTTTGGCGCGGTCGACGGTACCACGACAAAGCGTGAAGCGAGTAGGGTGGGCACTGCCCACCTTTCTTTAGCGTGAAGCGTGAAGCGTGAAGCGTGAAGCGGGATACGAGGGGCACAGATTTGTTTTGACACATCCGGCGTTCCCCACGGACAAGCCGGCATTCTGGCATACCGGCGGCTTCAGCACCGTACGCTGTTGCAGCCTGAAAGGCTGACCTACAGTAGCCGTGGGCAAGTCCTGCTATGGCGGGACGCCGCCCACGGTAACCCCAACACCCGTTCCATTCGACCCTGAAGGGGTCGCACGAGTCCCCAGGAAATAGACGACCCCTTCAGGGTCGTGGTATTCGGTATCGACCCGATCCGGTGGCGGCGCTGCGCTTGCCACCGGCTACTATCGAGCAGGCCTTCAGCCTGCGACCCCATCCGCGGATTCTGTCATGCACCCGGTGCCAGAAGTTGCCTGCACCCGGATACGAGATACTCTTCACGAGATACGAGATACGCTTCACGAGCTACGCCCGCAATGACGGACAAGCTGCACGAGGTAGCAAGGATGAAGGATGAAGGATGAAGGGAGTTTCACGCACGATCATGCGCACCGCCCCGCTGTTTCCTGTAGCGGGTGGGCTGATTCTCGGGGTTGTGTTGGATCGCTCCCTGCACATTCCCAGCATGGCATATATCGCGCTCCTCGTCTTGATGAGCGTGGTCACGCTTTTCGAGCGCATCCGAGTTTTGATCGGGCCTGTGCTGGTGTTCGTCGCATCCATCTGCGTGGGCGGAGCGCTGCATCTGAATGCGGCCCGGACGATCCCGGCATCGAGCATCGAGCGCTACACGGGTGAGACCAGACGCATCGCCCGCGTGCGTGGTGTGGTGGTTTCCGAGCCGCGGGTCCTCGAGCGCCCACCGAATCCCTTTTCACGATGGACCTATGGCCAGGACCGCACGATCTTTCTCCTCGAACCTGAATGGATCGAGGGTGCGAGCGATTGCGGATTGCGGATTGCGGATTGCGGCATTCCCGTGACGGGGCGGGTTCGGGTCACCGTGGGCGAAGCCGTCCTCGATCTACGCCAGAATGAACGCGTTGAGGTGTTCGGCTGGTTGTACCGGTTTCAGCCGCCACGAAACCCCGGCGCCTTCGACTGGGCGGGGTTTTACCGCCGGCAAGGCATCGTCGCGGGGATGAGCTGCAAACACCAGGAGAGCGTGGTGCGCCTCGATCATGGGCTGCCCTCTCAGCGGTTTGGATTCCGTACCTGGCTGCGAAGCACCGCGCGCGGCCTCCTGACCGACGACCTAGCCACCGGTGCGGACGAAGAGGCGAGCCTGCTGGAGGCGATGGTGCTCGGGCACCGGTCACGGCTCGATCGCCGACTGAATGATATCTTCATCCGCGCGGGGTGCATTCACTTCCTGGCCGTGAGCGGGACGCACGTGGTGGTATTGCTGTCATTCGTTTGGGGCGTCGGCCGCATCTTCATGCGGACCAAGCGCCAATGCGCCTGGCTGATGATTGCGGCTGTTTGCGTTTACGCGTTGGTCGCGGAACCGCGACCGCCGATCCTTCGTGCAACGGTCATGGCACTATTATTCTGCGGATCGCTCATTCTCAGGCGACCGCGCGCCCGGTTGAACTGGATTTCCACAGCCGCGGTGGGGTTGCTCGTGTGCGACCCGACGACCGTGTTTGACGTCGGTTTTCAGCTTTCATTTGCGGCTGTGTTGGGGGTCTCCTATTTGACGCCGGCTTTGCT
>JBARRC010000559.1:0-3178 GCA_049644045.1 Phycisphaerae bacterium | reverse complement strand
ACAATCGGCGGCACATGCGCGGTCGGCCCGGTGGGCAGTATATAGATATCACCGAACTCGCCCCTTTCGATCAACCCCATCGCAAGGATTCGTTCCTGATTATTAAGGTTGTCCGGGTGCACCCACCAGGGAGGGACCTGGGTCAGTAGAAACCCGCGAATAGCGAAGGCCAACAGAAAAACGACGATGAAGGACCGTTGCGGGGAGCGAGCCAACCAATCCACGGCGGCCCGTACGGCTCCAACGGCCTTCGGTACAGGGGCCGTTCGAGTTTCGGATGATGGTCTGGCCATTGGGCGATCTGCTTCTGTAGTGGTTCAGCGTGAAATGGAGAACAGCCCCGCGTGAGTTACGTAATTCCGGGAGACCGTCTCCTGGATTCTGATCGTTCTCGCATCCCCGTGCTCGGGGCTACGCCCCGAGGGATTTATCGCTTGGGTGCCAATCCCGAAGGGCAGGGGAAGACGGGCGACCCGCAGGCCTGTCTGCGTGCGGACACGCACAGGCAGGCCGCCCGAACACGGAGTAGCAGGAAATAGGTATGGTGTCCCCCGATTCCGCTGACCGGGCTGTTCTCCTGTCGCTCCTGAAAGCACGATCTCGACGGAAAGAAGCCTCAGCGCATTCGACCGCGCCGCTGTGCTGCGCATGCCACGGATACGGTTCATGATGCTTCTGCGACTTGTCGAGTCACGTGCGCTTTGAAGTAGATCTTATGCCCTTCCGTGGGATGTCGGTCCGCGAAGAACTCGAAGCGCTTCAGCGACATGAATTTGCTGCCGGCCAGAAGGTCCGCCACGTGCGCATCGCTGTGCCGGAACATGTTGACCGTCGCGTGTCGATCTCCTCGATCGGAGCGTTCGCTCAACCGAATTACGTACTCGGCCTGCTGGCCCGGTTGTTGTTCTTCCACGGTAAAGGCGAAGAGGCCGTTGGGCCTGACGATGCGAGCCGCTTCCCGGAACACCGGCGCCAGGTCCGAAAAGAAATGTAGGACACCAAGGCAAAGAACATGGTCGAACGAACCTGCCGCGTAAGGGTAGGGCACATCTTGCAGGTCGTGTTGGACAAGTTGTGATGCGAAACCCTTGGACTCGCATACGCCGAGCATGCCCCGTGAGCTATCGAAACCGGACACGTGCAGGCCCATTCGGTGGAACGGGAGGGAGCTAAGACCCGTGCCGATCCCCATGTCGAGCAACGTCTCACCCGGTCTGACGAACTCGTACATCAAGCCGAACAGGGCCTCGTGGCTGTGGCAGCCATGTTCGTTGACGTACTGATCGTACAGCGTCGCCTCCCTGTCATGGCTATTGCTGGGGTTGGCACGACTCATCGAGTAGCCATCTCCGATCGACGACCCTAACTCATCCGACTTTTCCCAGATGGTGCGTGCCCAAACGAGCAACGACCCATGGTACCAATCCGGCTTCCTCGATTCAACGGTTTCCGTGAGCAAGAGCATCCAGTCCACCGGATCACAATCGTCTGGCGGATTCTCCTCGGACAAGTAAACCGCAAAAACAGACCTCGACAGATTGGGGACGGGGCCAATCGACGCTGTCCTGAGCTCCACTTTGCAAAACCGAACCGATACTTCGGCGTTTCGCGCCACTCGACTGATGCGATTTTGTGTGTCTTTCTGTTTTCCTATCGAAACCGTGAGGGTCGCAAGTTTCGATTGCTTGGCCATGAGCGGCCAGAGTTTGATTCCCTCGTACGAACCCCCGTTTGCGCAGGTGCGTGAGAGCCTGGCGGGGTGGACGGCGAAGGCGCTGAATGGGGCGTAGGTGCGGGGTGGAGGCGATCGGGCGGTTGGTGGTCGTTCGGAGGCACCCGAGAGACCGTGGGGACGCCGAAAAAGGGGGCGGCAGAGCCCCTATGCCGCCTGATTCTGCGTTTTTCGCGCAGGCTTCGTCCACCGCCGGATGTTCAATGCCATGAATTTGAACTTCACCGTCCGCGTCACGGCCGGGCTGCCCCGGACGCGAAGACGGCCGCCGCCGTATGGGCGTTTGTATTCCGAGTTGGTCGCCTCGATGCCACTGCGAAGTCGATAGCCGTCCTTGAACTCCTTCGTTCGCTCCCGGTGACGACGCGCCGAAGTCGCTCCCGCCGATGGTGACCCTGTTAGTGTCACCGCGGTGGCCCGGTCACTTCGCCGTGCCGGACAATGCCCTGGCCAGCTACAACGCTCGCATCGCTTGGCGTCCATCCGAGCATACCGTCGATCCTGGCCGCACATCCCTTGTTCCACAGGCTCCTGCCCCATCGGGCAATGCTCGATCCGCAGCTGTCCCAGTGCCGACCGACAGTCAAGCCCGAGAACTTGACCGGATAGCATATTCAGGGGCCACAGGCGGGCAAACGCCTCCCGCAGCGCTACGATGAGAGAAAACGGACCGGATCTGGCGTCCAACACTTGGCATTCTCGTGAGAATAGCCGCTCAGTCTTGCAATCGGGCGAAGATCCGGTAGAATGGCGACCTCGGAGGCGGCAAATGGGTAATCCCGGTCAGGAAGATCTGAGGGCGGGTACGACTGCGCAGGGAGGTTAGGGATCGAGCGCAGTGGTTCGCAGCGCGGGAGCCGGCAGACAAGTACAGCCTCAGACGAAAGGAGCCTCCCATGAATCCCAGGAGTCAACGCCACCCCATCTGCGACTTGCACTGCGACTTGCTCGCCTATCTCGCGAAGCAGCCCAACGGGCATCCCGCCAACACGGAAGACATCGGCTGTGCCATACCCCACTTGCGGGACGGTGGCGTAAAGCTGCAGGTGATGGCTGTCTACACAGCCCCGGGCGACGACAGCGTTGCACTCGCCCAGCGGCAGGTGAGTCTCTTTGCGCAGCTGCTCCGGGAACACGCTCAGGCATTCGCATCCGCCACAACTCTGGAGCACGCCAAGAGACACCTCACAGGCACACAAACCGGTATCGTGCTGAGTGTCGAGAGTGGTTCAGGGCTTTGCACGGAGAGTGAGCCGCTCGACGAGGGTTTGGCCAGGCTGGATCAGATCGAAGCGGCTTCGGAACGGGTGATCTATGTCTCCTTGACCCATCATGGTGAGAACCGGTTCGGCGGTGGCAACGCCTGCACGGTGGGTCTCAAGGCTGACGGTCGCGTCTTGCTGGACTACGTGAACGGCAGGGGTATCGCCGTTGATCTCTCTCACG
>JBARRC010000558.1:0-7239 GCA_049644045.1 Phycisphaerae bacterium | reverse complement strand
GTGCAGGACGGCACGTCAGGGTCGGTGCTCACATCAAGCCGCATGCCCACAGCGAAACGCGTTGAATCCCGCTTGCCCGCGTATTCGTCGGGTGCACCGTCCTCACCGGCTGTGACCACCAACCGGTTGATCTCACGCTGGTCGTTTACCGGTGGACTGTCGTGCTGGTTCGCCATGACGCCACGCTCCATTGGGTATAGCCCGGATCATTCACCGCAGAGACCGCAGAGATCACAGAGGTTTCTATTTGACGGATGGTTGCAGCAAGGCACGGTGCCACCACAACCTTAACAGACTCTCGGCGGCGGCGTTCGCCCGTTGCCTGTGACTCTATACATATGTCGGATCACGGCTCTTAAAGATTAACGGATTTGATCGCCGGCTCGTTGTCGCTTATGGGACGCGCACTCGGGTGTGTCGACCCTTGACCCGTTCCGTAGATCGTTCCGGCCCGATAGTGTACCATCACCAGAGTCATGAACCGAGGCACCGCAAAAGACAGTGCGTTGTGGGCTCATTTCGTCTTCCTGTTGGCGCTGGCGGCCTCACCAACCGCTTTCGCTCAGGATGCGCCCGCCCGACCGCAACAAGAAGCCAAATCGGCCGCAGATCAGGGAGAAACACAGACTGAAGGAAAAGCCGAGAAACCGGCGAAGCGCACCCTCGACCTGAGTAGCCCGAGGGCCACGTTGCGTACGTTCCTTGTAGCGATCCAGGACGCTGCCGGCGATCACCCGGAACGTATCGACGATGCGGTGAAATGTCTCGACACATCGGAGCTCGAGGGTGAGGAGCGTGCCAAACTTGCCAGGTCGTATGCTCGAAGGCTTCACGCCATCATTGACAAGAAGGGCGTCAAGCTCGACGACATCTCCGAAGAGGGGGAGGGTACTGATCATCTTTTCTATCAGCTCAAAACCGAAGAAGGCGTCACCCCAACCCCTGAAATCAGGTTTGTACGCGACCCCGTCACGGGGCATTGGCAGTTCAGCGCGCTGACATTGGCATCGATCCCCGCGCTGGAAGAGGCCATCGTAGAGCAGGCCGAGCCGCCCAAACCCTCGGAGAGCACGGTGCACGCGGCGCGCCGATCCCCGCGTGCGACCATGACCACCTTCCTCGAAGCCATGAACGCCGACCCACGGGATTTCGAGGAGGCGGTCCTGTGCCTCGATCCCACCGGAAAAGACCGGGAGGTGTGGAGCGTTCGTGGGGAGGAGCTGGCCACCAAGCTCAAGAATGTCATGGACAAGATCGCGGTGGTGGTCTTGGCGGAGATTCCCGACGTGCCTGATGGTGCATCGTACGCCTGGTACACCAGCAAGGCCGGCAACATCGTCATCGGGCGGATCGAGGAGGAACCGGCCGACAAGGACGAATGGCGATTCGCACCGCAAAAAGGTGAATGGCGGTTCACACCAAAGACCCTCGATAAACTCGATGCCCTTTTTCAGGAATTCGAGCGCAGGGAAATCGTTCAGGAGCTCCAAGATGTCGGCATCAGGGAACAGCTACCGCTGAGGCTCCGGCTGGAGAAGCAGATGCCGCAGTGGCTCCGCGCGGAGTTCTGGCACCTTCAGGGGTGGCAGTGGTTGGCATTGGCTGCGCTGCTCCCGTTGGGTTGGCTGGTCCAGGCCTTGGCCGCAGCCCTTGCGGCCCTGTTTCTGCGGAATTGGCTCGGGCGGTGGAAGGTCGACATCGATCCACAGGCCCAGCGGCGGGTTGTGCGTTCGTTTGGCGCCGTCGTGGCGGTGCTTTTCTGGTTCTACGCCATCCAGAATCTTGGGTTGCCGGAAGGGTTGCTGGCCTTCTTGCTGCGAGCAACCAAACTTGCGTTGGTGGTGACGGCTGTATGGTTTGGCTATCGTTGTGTGGACATCGTAGGCGGGCACATCGCGGCCAATAAAGAGGTGCAGCTCACCCGGTTTGATGACGTCCTCATTCCTCTGCTGCGCAAGATCCTCCGCCTGTTTGTTGTTCTGGTGGTTGTGTTCTTCGTGCTCACCTGGATGGGGCAGCCGCCGACCACGGTGCTCGGTGCTTTGGGGATCGGTGGTATCGCGTTGGCCTTTGCCGCCCAGGATACGCTCGGCAACTTCTTCGGTTCCATCACCGTCCTGTTCGATCGTCCGTTCGGGATAGGTGACTGGGTTGTCATTGGCGACGTCGAAGGCATGGTTGAGCACGTCGGTTTTCGCTCCACGCGAGTGCGCACGTTTTATAACTCGGTGATCACGATTCCCAACTCGCGGATGGTCAATACCAACGTCGACAACTACGGCGTGCGGCGGTTCCGGCGCGCGAAGATCATGCTCTCGATCACCTACTCAACACCGCCGGACAAGATCGATGCGTTTTGCGAGGGCATTCGCGAACTCATCCGCCTCCATCCCTACACGCGAAAGGATTACTACCACGTCTACTTCAACAAGTTCGCCGCCTCATCGCTGGATATCCTGCTCTATCTGTTCTTTGAAGCCCCGGATTGGAGCACCGAGCTGCGCGAACGACATCGCCTGTTCGTTGACATCCTGCGGTTGGCGAACAGAATCGGCGTCCAGTTCGCATTCCCGACACAAACCATCTGGCTGAAGCGCAGCAGGGACGATGCCCTAACGGAAGAGCGCGTCTCGATCACACCCGGTAAGGAGGACCCGGATACGCTGGGTCTGGACGAGGCCGCGAAGGTGTATGAGGATGCTTACGGTCCGGTTCCCGCCCTACGCGGTCCGGTCGTGATCGACGCCACACCACGATCCACACACAAGCGGCAGGACAAGAACGGTTAGCACACGCGTCGTGCGCAAGTGTAGCTGGCTTTCCGCTATTTGTCCGTACCGTCGGCGAGCAGATTCTCGATCGACTCAACCAGGCGCTCCATCCGGAAAGGCTTGTTGAAGTAGCCGTCCACGCCGAGGGTCTGAGCCCAAACCCGGTGCCGCTTGCCCGCGTTGCCCGTAATCATGATGACGTAGGGGCGCTGGCCCTTCTTTTTGGCTGGCCCCTTGAGTTTCTCCAGCACGAGAAACCCGCTTCGTTTGGGAAGCATGGCGTCGAGGACGATCACGTCGGGGTCGTGTTCGATTGCGGCCTCGATCGCCTGGTTCCCGTCGACCGCGGTATGAAGCGTCGCACCCGTGTCATTCAGTACGGCGATCAGCGCCGTAATCATATCGGGATCGTCGTCGACGAGTAATATGGACTTTCCTTCGAATGCAGAACTCACGATCTGTTCTCCAGTACCCCTCAAGGTCCGTTCCCGGCCCGGATGCCGAAGCACTCAATCTGAGTATAGAGTGCCTGCTTTACCAGATCAAGGCCCGCCGGTAGACTCGCCACGGGTGCATCCCGAAAAAGGTGAAGGTGGCGGAAACTGGCGAGGGTGGTACGGGCAAGCGTTAGCTTGCCCGAAAAAGGGCCCAACACGGGCAAACGAGTTTGCCCATGCCACCCAGAATGGGATGCACCCGCCACCGGACCGTCTGCAATCGGACATCTGAAGGATCGACTGAAGGATCGACCATGGCCAAGCGATGGATCATCCCGCCTGTCTCGCCCGACGTAACGGCGGCAGCCGGCCGCTGGCGGGTGCCGCCCTTCGTTGCCCAAATGCTACTCAACCGGGGGCTATCGACTGACCAGTCCGGCCAAGCGTTTTTGACACCACAACTGAAAGACCTTCATCCCCCGCACATGCTGTCCGGGGCCGTGGAAGCGGCGGCGCTGATCGTCGACGCCATACGGTGTAAATCCAAAATCGTGCTTTACGGCGACTACGACGTGGACGGAATCACGGGCGTGGCGATCTTGTGGCATGTTCTCAGCCGGGCCGGGGCTGCAGTTTCCTTTTACGTCCCCCATCGGATCGATGAAGGATACGGCCTCAACCTCGAGGCCGCGAAACGCTTGATCGACGATGGCGCCCAAATGATCGTCTCGGTGGATTGTGGGATCACCGCAATTGAGGTGACGGACGCGGTCCGGGAGGGCGGCGCCCAACTCATCATCACCGATCATCACACACCACACGCGACGCTGCCCCGAGCCGATGCGATCGTGCATCCGGCCATAGGCGGCAGCTACCCCAATCCCGACATGTGTGGGGCGGGCGTGGCCCTCAAGCTCGCGTGGGCGATCGCCCAACGGCTCAGCGGCACCGAGCGGGTCAGTCCCGACTTCCGTGACGTGCTGGTTGAGATGATCCCGCTTGCGGCGCTGGGCACGATTGCCGACGTGGTGCCGCTGCTCGGCGAGAATCGCATCATCGCCAGGCACGGCTTGCAAGGGCTGGAAAGAACGTCGCTACCGGGGCTGCGGGCGTTGATCGACTCAGCCGGACTTCGTGGCGAGAGGATCAGCGGCTACGATGTGGGATTCAAGCTCGCCCCGAGAATCAACGCCGCCGGCCGGATGGGTCACGCCAGGCTTGCCGTGGAGCTGTTCACCCGCGCCGGCGAGGAACGGGCCCGCGAGATTGCGCTCTATCTGGAGGAGCACAACCGGTCGCGTCGGGCCACCGAGCGGAAGATCGTCAAACAGGCCGTCGAGACGGTGGAGCGGCACCATCTTGCGAGCGACGCGCGGCGGGCGATTGTGCTGGCTTCAGAGGGGTGGCACGCTGGTGTCATTGGGATCGTCGCGGCGCGCATCGTCGACCGCTACCATAGACCGGCGGTCTTGATCGCGCTTTCCAACGGCGAGGGGCAGGGGTCGGGTCGCAGTATTGAGCACTTCGACTTGAGCGCTGCGCTGGCGGCGTGCAGCGAGCACTTGCTTTCATACGGCGGGCATGCCATGGCTGCCGGTCTTCGCATCGCTTGCGACCGCATCGAGCCGTTCACCGATGCGTTTGTGGAGATTGCGAACAATCGGCTAACCGGTGATGACCTTGTCCCGAAGCTGCGCCTTGACGCCGAGGTGATACTCGACGAATTGATCCTGCCGACGGCTGAGGTGATTGTGGGGCTTGGCCCGTTCGGCGTAGGCAACCCCAGGCCCAGGTTCGCGACGGATTGGATCGAGCTTGCGGCGGAACCGCGCTGCGTGGGCCGGAACCAGGAGCATCTGCAAGCGGAGTTCCGCCAGAACGGGGTGCGTATCAAGGCGATCGGTTTTGGTCTGGTCGAGCATATCGAGGATCTCAAGCACTCCCGCCGTTGCCGGGTCGCGTTCGAACCGATCATCAATGAGTTCAAGGGCCGGCGGAGCGTCGAAATGCAGATTATCGACCTGCAGTTCCCCTCGTAGGTCGAGCAGCCATGGAGATGGATTGCCGTCGCGTAACCATCGAGATGATTCCAACTCCGGTTGGCGCGGAGCCAACCAGAAAGCCCGCGGGTAGTGAAACCCACGGGCTCCATTCCGTGACGACCCGCAACAGGTGAGCCGCGGCTCACCTGTCACATGCGGGTCGTACTTTGGCTCCTTCCCCCTCCCCAGAACCAGGAATCACACTTTCTACTTGGACGAGTTGTCATCCAGCATCTTGCGAAGCTGTTCGTTCTCCCGTCGCGTCGCTTCAAGGTCAAACAACATGTACTTGATACTCAGGCGTACGAAATCGATGCTCTCCTGAAGACTGCTGACGGTCTCCTTGAGCTGTTGGTGCCGCTCGCGTGTCTGCTCCGCCAGCAATTCAAGCTTGCCGCGCTCAGACGCCGGCAGGGTAGCGATTTCGGCAATCAACTCAGCCAGTTTCCGCTGAAAAGTCTCTTCATTCATGGGCCTTCCTTCCCTCCTCGCCAGTCGGTGATACCCTCGACCCCAGCCGCTCCAAGGATGCTCGCGGCTGTCCCCCACAAACCGAGGGTTCCGTTGACCCACGGCTAACTTGCACCGCGCGTACCAGGCGTAGGCCGCATCCACCCACGCCGCTTGATCTCCACAACCCATTATGTCATAAGAAGTTACGACGCCGCGCATCAGCGTGTGCACGAATGGAGGGGCTAACGGATATGCAGAGATGTTCCCCAAAAGCAACACCTTCGCGCTCCCAACGCAACGGAATCGTCGCGTAAGGCCGAGAACCTTAAGCGGTAGGTCAAGCTGTGCCCGACAATTAACCCCGGCGTTGGGTGGAGCCCGGCCTACCTACTCGTTGAGGCGACGGATGTTCGCACCGACGCCGGCCAGCTTCTCCTCGATATGCTCGTACCCCCGATCGATGTGATACGCCCGGCGCACGCGCGTGGTGCCCTTGGCAATCAGCCCCGCCAGGATCAGCGCGGCCGAAGCCCGAAGGTCGGAAGCCATCACCTTGGCGCCGACCAGCTTCTTGACACCTTCAATAATGACTGTGGGCCCTTCCTTGTGCAGGCGAGCCCCCATCCGATTCAGCTCACCAACGTGAAGGAATCGATCCGGGAAGATCTTCTCGGTCACCACACTGTTGCCGTCCGCAAGACACAACAGGACCATGAGCTGCGCCTGCAAATCCGTGGGGAATCCCGGGTAGGGCTGCGTCGTGACCTCGATGGACTCCAGGCGCCGGGACGATGAAACAGTCACCCCCTTCTCGCCCCGCTCAACGATGACACCTACACGACGCAACCGATCCGCGACGGCGTGCATGTGTTCGAGTCTCGCACCGTGCAACTCCAGATCACCGTTGGTGATCGCGCTGGCGATCATATACGTACCCGCCTCGATGCGATCCGGGATGACCCGATGCTCGGCGCCCTGAAGGTTTTCCACCCCCTCAACGGTGATCTGTGGTGTGCCCTGCCCCGCAATCCGCGCCCCGCAGGCGTTCAAGAAATCGGCAAGATCGACGATCTCGGGCTCACAAGCGGCCGACTCGATCACCGAGCGGCCGGGCGCCAGTGTCGCCGCCATCATCACGTTCGCCGTTGCCGTGACCGAGGAGCCAAACGGGCCACCGAGGAAGACCTCCGCTCCTGTAAGCTTCTTCGCCCGCAGCAGAACATCACCGTTCACCAGCTCGAAGTCCGCCCCCAGCGCCTGGAGCCCGCGAATGTGCAAATCGATGGGCCGATCCCCGATCGCACAGCCACCCGGCATCGACACCTGGGCGCGCTTGCGTTTGGCGAGCAGCGGCCCCATCACGCACACGCTCGCGCGCATCTTGCTCACCAGTTCGTACTCGGCGTGGGCGTTCATCTCGTCCTCGACCCGAAGACGCATCGCCCCGTTCTCGTCCCGCTGTGTCTTGACCCCCAACCGCCCCAGCAAGACCTGCATCTGGCGAACGTCCACCAGATCGGGGACGTTGTGCAGAAC
>JBARRC010000557.1:0-3312 GCA_049644045.1 Phycisphaerae bacterium | reverse complement strand
TGCCCGACCCGCTGTTTTACTTTCAGGGTCGTGGGTGAAAGTGGCCTACATCCCGGCCTCGAAGGTGGAAGACGATCTTGGCAATGCGAGCCAGACTTGGGTAGCCAACGTCAGGTACCTGCCTCGTTCGACGAACCAACCGTTGGAAGCATACCCCCAGCTCTGCACGTGTCAACCCCTGTCCCTGCCGAAGAATCCGCGAGGCAGACGAACCTAACGGCCACATCGTACGTAAGCTCCCCGGGCCCTTTCGCTCGCCGATGCGGTAGATGGCCCGGCGCCGGCGGCGGGTTTTGCACCATTGCTACTGATCCGTTTCGGGCGATGGATCGGCCGCGACACAGTCGCCTTCAATCTCTTCCGCTGAACTCGGTCCCGAGTGTGACGCCGCATGGCCTTCGCGGCACGCACGTTTGAGCTCAGCCTTCTTCGCCTTCTTGGCCTCGCGCTCGCGTTTTTTCCGTTCCCGCTCACGTTTCAGAACGGAGGGGCGGTTTTTCTTTGGCATGCGGCATCCAATCTGTGCGTAGTCGTGCGCAAACATCCCCTGCATGCTCGCCTTTGAGCGTCTTTGGACATTTCGGCCAACGGGAGATGTCGGACCCCACTGGGATCGGATGGCAGGGACAAATCCAATCGGTCGCCTGGAGTCTAACACGAAGCTTTCGTACGGCCATCGGGGAGCATTCTGGGACAGCTGGCGGGGGGAATCGAATTCCGCTTCCCCTTGCGCAGAAGTCGGCGTTCCCGAGGCAGAATCGCGGCTTTTGCGAACCCAAAGCGGGATTTGAGTGACCACTCCAGCCCCGTCGAGACTATTGGGGCCTATCGAACACCGGTTTTATCGGGTACTGCCAAAGCGATTGAACCTGCCGGCCCTAATCTCGCAGATTCTTGGCCCACTGCTTTCCTGTCTCAACCGCATCGCCCAATGTCATATCTATCACCCGCCGTTTGGCATCTTCTTGTCGTGAGTGTTGTTTCCGCTGGACTCTCGACCTTCTCCAAGCGCACGACATCCAGGCTGGATTGCGTTCGCGGTCGTTTTGCAGGTTGAGAGCCCGTTTCCCGATGGAAGGACTCCTTTCATGATTTCGCGCGCAGTCGACTGACGGACGCATTAAGTTCTCACGAGGCTGCGGGAACAGGCGATGGTCTTCCGCGCCGCGACCCTCTACTCGGCGATCGCCCCGGCCCAAAACGGCGCGTACGCGGTTGCAAAGCGGGCGGCGGGACCGCGCGACTTGGTGCCGGTGGTGAATCGCCGTTTTCCAGCGGGTCGGCCGCGCGCTGCAGTGGCTCGCGGATCAGTCGCTCGATCGCCCGGAGCGCATCGTGCTCCTGCGATGTGCAGAACGACACCGCGGTGCCGGCCGCTCCCATCCGGCCCGTGCGGCCGATGCGATGTACATACGTTTCCGGTTCCGGGGTAAGGTCATAGTTGATGACGTGGGAGATGTCTTCGACATCCAGGCCACGAGCCGCGATGTCCGTCGCGACGAGCACGGGCGTCTGCGCAGACCGAAACTCACCCAACGCACGGGTACGTGCGCCCTGACTCTTGTTGCCGTGCAGCGCCGCGGCGGGCACCCCGGCCTTAACGAGCTGCCTAACCACCTTGTCCGCCCCGTGCTTGGTGCGCGTGAACACCAGCGCCCGTGTGTGCGGCGTCTGCGTCAACAGGCGCACCAACAGCGTCGGCTTTTCAAGTTTCTCCACGTGATGAACCCAGTGAGCCACCGATGGGGCGGGCGACGATACGCGCGCTACCTGCACCGGCACCGGGTCGCGGAGGATGTCGCCGGCGAGCTTGCGGATCAGGGTCGGCATGGTCGCCGAGAAAAGCAGCGTTTGACGCTGACGAGGTACGTGGGCGAGAATCCGGCGCAAGTCGGGCAGGAAGCCCATGTCGAGCATGCGGTCGGCTTCATCGAGAACCAGGATCTCGGTACCCGTGACATTGGCTACGCCTTGCCCCATGAGGTCAAGCAGGCGACCGGGCGTGGCGATCAGGACATCCACACCGGCTCGCAATATGCGGGCCTGCGGGCCCTGGTTCACTCCGCCGAAGACTACGGTCTGCCGCACGCCGGTGTACTGGCCGTACGTGCGAAAGCTCTCGTGAATCTGCTGTGCGAGTTCGCGAGTCGGGCATAGCACCAGGGCGCGGATGCGGCTCGCCGGCGCTTTCACCCGTCCTGAGCCGTTGCTCAATCGTTGGAGGATGGGTAACGCAAATGCCGCGGTCTTGCCAGTGCCCGTCTGGGCACAACCGAGTACGTCGCGGCCGTCAAGGACAAGCGGAATGGCGTGAGTCTGGATAGGTGTGGGGTGAACGTAACGCGCCGTGCGCACGGCACGCAGGAGCGGCTCAGTGAGCCGCAGATCTTCAAATCGCATTCTGTAATACTCTCAAAAACCCCAAGCGAAGATGTGTCGGACGCGCGGCGCGCCCGCCAAAACCATCGGTGCCTGGCTGTGCTCCGATGGCTGTATTTCCACGGGAACCACCCGGAGTGTAGGGGATGGCCGCCGGCTTGTCAATAGGGCACAGGAACAAGAAAAACGCTTCCCCATCCGGCGGCATCGGCCTGCCAGTGAACCTTCCTTGGGATCCTGAGGTCAAGAGCCTCCGAGGCCCCGGCACCGCCGTGGGCCAAGCTACGCCCAAATCGTCCGAATTCGAGCCATTCGGCGAACCACTATTTGCGCCTGGAAAAGAGAGCGACCAATACGACAACCGCCAGGCCCGCGAACAAGATAACTGCAACCATCGGTTCGGATATTTCGGCAATCGTCACCCATTTCCCCGTGTGGCCCCACCGTTCGTTGGGATACCGGCCGCCGGCTCCGGAAGCCTTCGCCTTCCCGGCTCCGGCGGCGGGCGGCGCTACGCTACACAGGGCTTCGCTCCGCCTGCCGGATGCCTGTATCGTCTGGGCTTGGCGCTTCTTGATCTCGAAGATCCGAGGCGATGCTTGCTCCGCGGCGTGAAGTGGATCATGGGCCCCGAAGCAGATTATGAGAAGACCGGAGACGTGGGCGACGTTGTTTTCCCGTGTGGTTATACGCTCGATCGTGACGGGGACACCGTGAATCTGTACTATGGTGCCGCGGATACGTCGATCGCTCTGGCTACCGGGAGCATTCGTGAGCTGTTGGGTTGGCTGAGAGAGAACGCCACCACGGGAGACGTCGAGCCTGGGTCGTGATTGGGTCGGGCAGTGGCCCCATGCCTGCACGGAGGAGGCGGTTTCGGATGGTGGGTGTTGACACGGTGAACATTCTCAATCCTGCCAGTGACAAGCGTGC
>JBARRC010000556.1:0-11198 GCA_049644045.1 Phycisphaerae bacterium | reverse complement strand
GCCGATAGCAGCACCCAGGGCTGAACGCTCGCCTGTCCTGAGCGGGATTGCCGAGGTGCGTCTTGGGCAGAAGTGGCTGTTGATCGCCGGCTTGGTCATTACCGTGCTGGCCGTCGGCTACTTCCTGAAATACTCGTTCGACCGCAACTGGGTCGGGCCGGCAGGGCGCGTGTCGCTTGCCTACCTGGCAGGGGTCGCCATGCTGAGCATCGGCGAGTTCTGCCGCCGCAAGAAGTTCGAGCTTTTCGGCCTGTACTTGCTCGGCGGTGGTATCGCGGTGCTCTACTTCGCAAGCTACGCAGCATTTCAGATATACCACCTGATCGGCCAGTTGCCTGCCTTCGGCCTGATGGCGCTGGTTACAGCCCTTGCCGGGTTGCTCTCGCTCTTCTACGACACGAAGTGGCTGGCCGTCCTTGGCATCATTGGCGGTCTCTTGACCCCGGTTGTCCTCAGCACCGGTACCGACAACCAGATCGCCCTCATGGCATACATGGCTATTTTGAACGGCGGGATTCTTAGTATCGCAGCCTTCAAGCAGTGGCACTTGCTGAACTACCTTGGTCTGACATTCACATGGATGCTGTTTTCAGCATGGTATGTCAGGCACTACGCCGACCCAAAGTTCTGGACAACCACGGTGTTCCTGAATCTGTTCTTCCTGACCTACGCCGTTGTGCCGTTCGCATATTACTTCGTTAGGAAAGGCCAGCAGCAGGTGACCGGGTTTGGCATCACGATCCCAAACGCCTTCATTGCGTTCGGCTTCTCATTCGTGACGATTCGGGGCTACTCCTCGCTGCAATGGGTGAGCGTCGTTTCGGTCGCATATGCCGCCGTTTTCCTAGGCATGGCGACCTATCTGCACCGCCGAAACCGGGAGAACCTGGACGCGTTCATTCTACTTTTGGCGAAAGGGCTCCTGTTTCTCGTCATCACTGTTCCGATCCTGTTCTCTGAGCACTGGATCACGGTCTTCTGGTCCGCACAGGGTGTCGTCCTGCTGTGGGCAGCTCTCCGGCTCAGCGATACCCGGCTCCGCTACGGCGCGATCGTGCTGTTGCTGGTCGCAGCAGCGAAGTTGGTCTTCTACGATTATCCCGTCGTATTCGAGCTACGGGTCTTGGACATGTTTTACCGTGACGGGTTCACCGTAGCCATGCTCGAACGCTGGGTGACGATCATCCTGGCGCTGGGAGTCCTCTTTCGCGCGGCTCAGATGTTCAAGGCCGCCGGGTTTGACCGAGGGACTTGGGACGAGAACCTGTCCGCCCAGTCTCTTGGCTTGTTTGGGATACTCCTGTTTGTCGCCATGAACATCGAGGTTGCCGCCTGCTTTCACGATTACATCCCGCGGGCCCGTTTCGCGTCGATCTCGGTGCTGTGGGCTTTGTTCGCCACCGCACTGATGATTCTTGGGTTCGCGCGGAACAAGGCGCTCCTGCGCCGCTGTTCGATTGTGTTGTTCGCAGCTACGATTATCAAGGTTTTCGTTCGGGATATGGCAAACGTGGATACGCCATTTCGGATTCTCTCGTTCCTCGTGCTCGGGCTGATGCTCGTTGGGGCATCCTATTTGTACCACCGTTTCAAGGACCGTATCCTTCCAGCGGATGGGGAGATTACAGAAACGTGAGAAGGCATCATGGGCAGTGAAGCCTGGGAACGCACCAAAGAGCTGTTTCATGAAGCGGCCAGGAAACAGGGGCCGGAGCGCTCTGCCTTTCTGGAGTCGGCGTGTGGGCAGGACATGACGCTCCGCGAGCGAGTGGAAGCGTTGCTCGCCGCCCAGGACGAGGCGGGTGATTTCCTCAAGGCTCCGACTCTCAATGTGGGGGCCATCGTTGAGACCTCGTCCGCGCCTGCACGTCCCTGTACACGTTGCATGACGTTGGATACTGGTACGCATCTTGGCCCGTACGAGGTCCTCTCGCCGCTTGGTGCGGGTGGGATGGGGGAGGTTTATCGCGCGCGGGACACGCGGCTTGATCGCGAGGTAGCGGTCAAGGTTCTACCGGAACGCCTTGCCCAAGATCCCAAAGCCTTATCGCGCTTCGAACGGGAGGCCAAGGCGGTTGCTGCCTTGTCGCATACGAACATTCTGGCCATTCACGATATCGGAACCGAAGGAGAAACGTCGTACGTCGTGACGGAATTGCTGGAGGGCGAAACGCTTCGGGAGCGTCTCTGCTGCTCGGCGATTCCATGGCGTAAGGCCGTCGAATACGGCGTGGCGATTGCGGACGGCCTGGCGGCGGCCCACGCCAGAGGAATCACCCACCGTGATCTGAAGCCAGAGAACATCTTCCTCACCAAAGATGGCGTCGTGAAGATTCTTGACTTCGGTCTGGCACGGGTCGAGACGGCTTGTGACGGTATGCAGCCGGAGGAGCAGGCGGATAGTCCCACGATAACGGTGGACACAACACCCGGCACGGTGCTCGGTACAGTCAGCTACATGTCACCTGAGCAAGTCCGAGGCCAGAGGACTGACGCGCGCAGCGATATCTTCTCGTTCGGCTGCGTGTTGTACGAGATGGTAACGGGGCGCCGGGCGTTCAGTGGTGACACTGCCGTGGAGACAATGACCGCGATTCTCAAGGAAGAACCTCCGAGCGTCGTTTCCTCCTGCGCCGACCTCGCCCCCGAACTAGATCGGGTCATCATCGGCTGCCTGGAAAAGAAACTAGAGCAGCGGTTCCACTCAGCGCACGACTTGGCCTTCACATTACGCAGTATTCTGAGTGGCAGCGGGCTCTCAAAGCCCCCTGGCGCTTTCGCCGGGCCGCGCATGCGCACCATGCTCGGCGTTCAGGTTGGAGTGGCAGTGGTAGCCGTGGTGGCGTTGCTCGTTGCGCTGAACGTGGGCGGGTGGCGGAACCGGCTTTTCAGCCGAACCCAAGCGAGGACAGTCAACTCGCTCGCGGTCCTTCCCTTGGTGAACCTCTCCGGTGATCCCGATCAGGAATACTTCGCCGACGGGATGACCGGGGAGCTCATCACGGCCCTTGGGAAGATCAGGGCCCTCAAAGTCATTTCTCGCATGTCGGTGATGCAGTACAAAGCCACTGACAAGCCCCTTCCAGAGATCGCTCGCGAACTCAACGTGGACGCGTTAGTTGAAGGAACGGTTACGCGTGCTGGCGACCGGGTTCGGATCGCTGCGAGCCTGATCGACGCGGCGACGTCCGAGCAACTTTGGGGCGACAGCTACGAGCGTGAGCTTCGCGATATTCTGGTATTGCAGAACGAGGTGGCGCGCGCGATTGCGAAGGAGATCAAGGTCAAGCTGACGCCGCAGGAACAGGCACGCCTTACAAGCACTAAGCAGGTCAGCCCCGAGGCTCACGAGGCTTATCTCAAAGGCCGCTACTGGTGGAACAAACGCACCGAAGAGGGCCTGAACAGAAGCCTTACCTTCTTTCGAGAAGCAATCGAACTTGACCCGACCTTTGCACTGAGTTACGCCGGGATCGCGGACTCCTATGTAGTGATGGGGAGCTGGGATTTCCTCCAACCTCACGAGGCGTATCCAAAGGCGAAGGAAGCAGCGACAAAGGGCTTGGAGATAGACGAGACACTCGCGGAAGCACACGCCTCGCTGGCCGCCGTCGCGAATGACCACGACTGGGACTTCTCAGGGGCCGAGAGAGAATTCAAGAGAGCGATACAGCTCAACCCCGGGTATGCCACGGCTCACCAGTGGTATGCCGAGCATCTTGCGGCGATGGGCCGGCATGAGGAAGCCATGGCGGAGACAAAACGAGCTCTGGAGCTGGACCCACTCTCGCTGGTCATACGCACCGCTTATGGACGGATCTGCTACTACGCTCGCCAGTATGACCTGGCGATCGACCACTGCCACAAGGCCTTGCAGTTGGATCCCAACTTTGCTCCGGCGCACGTTCTTCTCAGTTTCTCTTATGTTCAGATGGGGATGTACGCGGAAGCCGTCGCAGCCTCGGAGAAGGCGATTGGTCTCTCTGGAGGCGTGCCTCTGCCCCTCGCGTCACTCGGCTACGCCCACGCGATGGCGGGCAACAGAGACGAAGCACTGAGGGTCCTAGAGCAGTTGACCGAGTTATCACAACAAAGGCACGTTACTGCGGGTATTGTGGCACTTGTTTACGTCGGGCTGGGTGAGAAGGACCAAGCATTCGAATGGCTTGAGAAGGCCGCAGAGGAGCACTCCGGCTACTTGACCTACCTCAAGACGGAACCTCTGATGGACGGTCTGCGCTCCGACCCGCGGTTCGACAACCTGTTGCGCCGCATTGGTCTCGAAGCATCTTCGACGGTTCAAGGGGCTCGACCATGAGATGCGCTGTCAAAACCGCTTGTGGCGAGACGTGTCCGAGCCGTGTTATCGTGCGTGGCCTCTGCATTTTACTGATGAACACACCGGTATCGGTGGTGGGTTGCGCTGGGCAGTCCGAGTCGAGGCGTTCGCCCGTGCCGCCAGGAGTTATGCACGGCAACACCCGGTCGACAGCGACTACGTTCTGTTTGCCGACCACTGGGTGACCCCGCAAGGCCATATGGGCCGTGCACTTCGTAGTCTGCGATGGGGCTGGTGACTGGGTGATCGTGGATCCCCAGAATTCGTATCAGGAGGACTTTCAGCGGATCAAGCCGACGACGCTGGCGGACTGCGACCGGCTCGTGTTGGAGCGTCTGAAAGCGCATTTACGGTAATGCCCGACGGAAGATCCCGAACTGAACGGGACGTACCCGTAAGGACCCGTCAACTGCGTGGAGTGGATGCGAGGGAGCGCGCCAAACCCCTGGAATCGAGGATGCTGAATCGGTATCTTGGAGGGTCGGTCGTTCGGGCAAGATCCATCTGGGCAATGTCGGGCAATCATTGAAGATGGAGTACGTCATGAGACTCACATTGCTGTTCGTGACTGTAATGATCGTGGCGGCCTTGCTCTGGTCTTGCGCCGGTAGCCGGACGTCAAGATACTTCGTAGTACACGTGGTCGATGAACAAACGGGCCGCGGCGTGCCGCTGGTCGAGCTGAAGCTCCCAAACGAGGTGAAGTACTGGACCGACAGCGCTGGGGTGGCCGCACTCGATGAGCCCTCGCTTCGCGAGCGTGAAGTCTTCCTCGGCATTCGCAGCCACGGCTATGAAGATCCGCAGGAAACACCCTTTGGGCGCGGTGCCATCGTAAAGATCGATCCCGGCAAAGTGCAGGAAGTGCGCGTCCGCCGCACGATGGTAGCTGAACGGCTTTATCGGCTCACGGGCGAAGGCATCTATCGCGACAGCGTGATGGCCGGTCTGCCGGTACCGGCGAAAGAGCCAATGTTGAACGCGCAGGTGCTCGGGCAGGACACGGTTTCCGCCGCCATTTACCGCGGCAAGATTTTCTGGATCTGGGGCGACACCATCGGACCGGCGTACTGGAACTTCAACGTCTCGGCGGCCACCAGCGATCTGCGCGACGACCCTGCGGTGGCAGTCAACTACAGCTACTTCACTGACACGGAGGGGCGCGCGAAGCAGATGCTCCCGCTGCCCAGCGAGGGCTTGGTGTGGATCGAAGGCCTCGTCCCGATGAAGGATCTGCACGGCGAGGACCGGCTCATCGCTACCTACACACGGCAGGACGGCCTGCAGTTCCCCGATGAGTGCGGTCTGGCGCTGTTTGATGACGTCCTGCAGGTGTTCAAGCCGTGGGTGCAGATGCCCTGCCGGAAGCGGCACATTTCCTCGCATCCCTTCTTGCATGACGGCTACTGGTATTTATATCCCTCGTTGCGGGTGCTAAACGATTGGAGCGCGATCCAGGATTTGACGCAATGGGAGAAGCGCCAGGTTCAGTTGCCTCCGAACGCAAAGCGGCCGTCATGTGTAGTGTGGAACGAATACCGCCAACGCTGGATCCTTCTGCTGGAAGAGGTCGGCGATGTTTATTACGCCGAAGCAACACAGCCGGAAGGCCCGTACGGCAAGGCCGTGAAGATCATTCACCACGACCAGTACAATTTCTACAACGTGGCCACGCACACGTTCTTCAACCAAGAGGGCGGCCGTGTGATCTACCTGGAGGGAACCTACACAGATTCCTTCAGCGGTGCGACGGAGAAAACCCCGCGCTACAACTACAACCAGGTGATGTATCGTTTCCGGCTCGACGATCCACTGCTGCGGGGGGCGCAAGAATGAGACGCATTCAAGGGATCCGTCGTTAAGCGAAGGACGTCACTATCGAAGGCCACTCCTTCAAGAAAGGCGATTACGTCAGATTTGACCGGGAAGGAAGGTTAAGGTTAGTTCGGGAAAAGTAGCTTTGTTGTATAACGTCAAACCTTGTACACTCAGGCAAGCATTACAATGTTGCGTGGCAAACGAACAAAAATAGAATGGCCACATAACAAGAACATTAGGGCGTAACTCGCGGAGCGCGTGCTCGCAAGTGACTGTAGATACGGAACTCATGGTGAAACAGGGCTTGTGAAGAGGGGCCTCCGAGGTAGAACATTGCTCTGGAAAGACAATGTTTCAGACCTTTGGCATGGAGGCCCGGCGGACGTAGGAGATGGCTCGCTCGACGCGTCCTTTCTTGTTGCCGCGAGCCAACTGCGGATCATCCGTAAAGCCGTGTGCTGTGAATGCCACGCCGTGTTGAGCAGGATGCGTGGCAGAGAAGGTGGCCGAAGACAACCGTGACGGGGAACTAAATCGTTCCACAGAATCGACAGCTGGAGATGGTCATGAGAGGCGATGAGTTTTTCTCGGAGGTTTCAAAGAGGCCACCCTTCACGAAGCTGCATCCTAAGCTGGCGGGCTTCTTTAAGAACTACTTCGCGAATGAGAAGGCCGTGCGATTCGGCGATCAGATGGTCGTGAACACCAACTTCCCTCCGTATCCCAGCAGGGCCTTCGATCATCTGGCAGACGGATTCCGCCTGCTCGGCGACGCCGACGAGAGACGCCTCTACTCCGTGACGTTGGCCGTAACCAACAGGTGCACGTTCAACTGCTGGCACTGCTACAACACCGGCCGAAGTCAGGTGGATCTCACGATGGACACGCTAGAGAAGGTCAGTACTGAATTGCAGGAGCTGGGCGCCGTGATGATCACGCTGACCGGCGGAGAACCACTGCTTCGGAATGACCTTGAGGAAATCGTTAAACTGTTTGACGGGCGATCGTGCGTAATCGCGGGAACAACGGGTGCGGGTTTGACTGCCAAGCGCGCCAGTAAACTGCGTGATGGCGGGGCCTTCGGTGTTGGCATCAGCCTGGATTCGACCGACGAGGGAGAACACGATCGGATGCGTGGGAAGAACGGCGCCTACCGGATGGCACTAAATGCCCTGGCGACGGCCCGGCGAAGCGGTCTGTATCCTTACATTGTCTCCGTGGCGACGCGCGAGTTTCTGAGGCCGGACCACTTCGGGTCATTCATGAGGTTCGCCGCCGAGGCGGGCGCGTTGGAGGTTCATTTGCTCGAACCCAGCGCCAGCGGAAAACTGGCCGGGCGGACGGACGTTCAGCTAACGAACGAGGAGCGACGGTTGATCTTTGACTACCAGAAGCAAGTAGCCGAGGATGACAATCTACCGATCCTCTCCTCCTATGCCTACCTGGAGTCTCCGGAAGCGTTTGGATGTGGCGCGGGGTCGACCCAACTGTACATCGACGGGAGCGGAGAGGTTTGCCCGTGCCAGTTCATGCCTATGTCTTTCGGGAACGTTGGGCGCGAGCCCCTCGCGCAGATTCTAAAGCGGATGGGACGCTGCTTTCGCAGGCCGAGGGCGAGTTGCCTCGGGTGCCGGCTTGCAGGGCGTATTCCTGACGACCGAACGCCAACACCGCCGGACGTATCGCTGAGAATCTGCGGGGAGCAGGTGCCCGAGTCGCACGCTCTGCCGCGTTTCTTCAAGATTCACTCCGAAGCGCGTGGAGAGGTCGGTCGAGATGAATTGGAAACTGCGTACGATCGTGTCCACGACGACTACGACGGGTTCTGGCTTACGGAGGCCGCGAAGCCCATTGAAGACCTTGTCGGCAGGCTAGCCTTGCGCGGCGGCGAGCGCGTTTTCGAGGCCGGGTGCGGAACGGGTTATGCGACCGCCCTACTCAGCGAGAAGCTGAATGACGTCTTGGCGGTGGATCTCTCCAAGGGCATGCTAGCGGAGGCTCGCAAACGGATTCATGCCGCTGGCGCCGACAGCGTTCGATTCGTTGCAGCCGATGCTCTTGAGGTGCTGGAATCTGAAGGTCCGTTTGACCTTGTTTTCTCGAGTTGGGTGTTGGGCTACATACCGCTTCGACCCTTCTTTGTCGCCGCGAGCCGTGCTCTAGCAAAGGCCGGGGCGCTGGCGTTCATCGTCCACAAGGAAAACTCCCCGCGAGAGCCACTGGAAATCTTTGCGGAGCTTGTCGCCCGCGATCCGTCCGTGCTACTGAAGCGCGTGGGGTTCGACTTCCCGCGCGACGTTGCGGACGTGCAAGCCGGGCTCGCTGCGGCGGGACTGGACGTCGAGGAAGTCTGGGAAGGTGCGGTCGTGTTTCATTATCCCAGCGCTGAGGGCGTTCTTGAGCATCTACTGAAATCCGGTGCTGGGACCGCATTCTATGATGCAATCGAACCCGAGAGACGAACGGCTCTAACAGAGGATTTCGTAGGGCTGCTCGCGGAGAGATGTCGCTGTCCAACGGATCATGAAGTCAGCCACGAGTACATTGCGTGTATTGCGCGGAAACCGTGACTGCACCGCCATGACCGGTTCGCTGCTACGCCGCAAAGGCGCACCCTCCGGGTGCCTTAATGATTGGGCTAACTCTGTGTTTGTAGCCGCCTACGGATTCAACTCCTGAGGAGTCGGGTAAGTGGAAACCGTCAGTACAAGAAGTGCTCAGCCGGAACCGTGCGACACGCAGCGAAGACCGGTGCAGAGCAGTCTCCTCGGGCGTGGATTCTTGTCGCTTCTGACGACGCAGTTCTTCGGTGCGGCCAATGACAACATCCTCAAGGGCGTGATTGTCTTCATGGTGATCGACGGCGTTTGGAAAGGCCAACTTGGAGAGGGTGGACAGGGTATTGTCGGGTTGTGTTTCTCATTGCCCTTCATTGTACTGTCGGGATATGCCGGCCAGTTCGCCGACAGGCACAGCAAGCGGGACGTCAGCGTCATGGTCAAGCTGATCGAGATTCCGATCACAGTCGTCGCGCTGATCGGGTTTTCGATGGGGAACTTGTGGATCACGCTGGCCTCGCTCGTGGCGCTAACGAGTCAGAGCGCGTTCTTCGGTCCGGCCAAGTACGGTATGATTCCCGAAATCGTCGACGAGGGCGAACTCAGCCGCGCCAACGGCACGATTAACATGATGACCAATGTCGCGGCGATCGTCGGCACACTCGCAGCCGGTGTGATTAGCGACAGGTACTCCCCGAACGCTCATTTGGGTGGCGCTGTCGTGGAGCCGCTCCGGTGGCTGCCGGGTTCGGTGCTTCTTGCGGTGGCCGTTGCCGGTCTGGCTTCGGTGCTGTTCCTCACCAGGCTGGAACCCGGCGATCGTGCGCTCAAGTACGACCTGAACCCACTTTCGACCTACGCCATTTCGCTTCGGAAGATGGCTAAGTCGCACCTGCTTATGGTGGCCCTGGCGTGGGGCTATTTTTATCTGCTGGCGGGTCTGGCACTGCTTATCGTGCCCGAGTACAGCGTCATTTTGTCGACATCGCATGCCTCTACCAGTGGCTTGCTGGGCGTTCTGGCCGTGGCGATCGGCAGTGGCAGTTTGGCGGCGGGACTGATCTCGGGCCATCAGATCAGACCGCGCCTGATCCCTCTGGGTGCCTTCGGGATGACCGTCTTTTTCGTTTTGCTCGGCGTACTGCCGCCGACATTCACGAGCGTTGCCTTGCTCATCCTCGGTGCCGGCTTCTCCGCGGGATTCTACATCGTTCCCCTTCAGGCGTTGTTACAGAAGCTCTCACCCGATGACGAGCGCGGACGATTCCTCGGCACCGCCAATTCGATCTCGTTCGGCTTTCTGACCGTTGCCTCTCTGCTTTTTTGGGGCATGCGTCGCGGCTTCGAGACGTTTAATGAGAACCCCCAACGGATCTTTCTCGTGTGTGCCGGGTTGATGGTGACGGGTTCGGTGTTCTTCCTCTGCCGTGTCGGGGGGGGCATCTTCGCCAAACAAGCCAAGGCGGTTGACGATGGTTGATTGGCTGCGGCGGCAAGCCCCGTCGAATCGAGTCGGGAAACGACTTCCAGCGGTCGGGCTGGCAGTTGCGAAAGTCCTCGCGTTGGCGGCGCAGGTGTCCATCCCGAAAACTCTAGAGCCGCCGCACAGCAAAGCATGAACGCTAAACGCACGGAGACCTCCCGGCGACAGCCGACTGGCGAGATGCCGCCCGTAGGCGAGTCGCGGTCTCGGCGTCGAGCAAGTAGAATCGCCATCGCGCTGGCGTATCGCGTCTGATGAAGTACGACTGGAAGCCACGGATTCCTGGGAATGGCCGGTACAGGGAGCGGTCCCGATGACCGGGTCAAATGAGCCAAAGAGGAGGGGGCAGCTGGGCGATTTCGAGATCGGTCGCGGAGGGATGGGGATCGTCTACGAAGCCCGGCAGGTCTCGCTCAACCGCAAGGTGGCCCTGAAGGTCCTCGCGGGTAGCCTGGGGCTCAGCTCCAAAGCGGTCGTGCGGTTCCGGCGCGAGGCGGAGGCAGCAGCTAAGCTGCATCACACCAACATTGTTCCGATCTACGCGACGGGGGAACACGAGGGTACGCACTACTACGCGATGGAACTGGTCGAAGGTCCGTCGCTGAACATCGTGGTTCGCCAGATGCGCAGCCCGATTGCGCTCCAGCGAGGCGAGCCGCAGGAATTGTTCGGTGCAGAAGCGCAGTCGACCGTGACCACGCCTTTGCCTGCTTGGGTGGCTGAGACGATTTCGACCGAGGCGACACCGGCGCATCACAACGCGTCCGAGTGTTCTACGAGTGACAGCTCGACGACGCTGACAACCGGCACAGGTTACTTTGACAACGTCGCTCGAATGATGGCCGAAGTAGCTGACGCGCTGGACTACGCCCACGACCAAGGCGTGATCCACCGGGACATCAAGCCTTCGAATCTCCTTCTGTCGCCCGCCGGCGAGTGACCATCAACGACTTCGGCCTCGCGCGAATGCTCGAACAGCCGGGCATGACGATGACTGGGG
>JBARRC010000555.1:0-2374 GCA_049644045.1 Phycisphaerae bacterium | reverse complement strand
ACCGATACATGGGTGATCTACACATCAGACCACAAGACACACAAGGGCAAAGCCGTCGTGCAACGCGGTGAAGAGGTGCTGACTGAAATTGAAACCCCGCCCAATCTCCCGCACAATTATGTGTTGTGGGCGGATTTTGACGGTGACAATGTTTGGGTGGGGACGTCCAAGGGATTAGGTCATGCCATCGGCCACGGGTACTACCCGGGACTGCGCGATGGCGAACATAACGGTGCAAGAAACAATACGGAGTAACGGCCGCCAGACTAGAGGTGAAAACGATGAACGTGAAATACTTGACAACCTGGATGGTATTGGGGTTCGGTGTCTGGTTCGGGTTGAATCTGTCACTCCTGCCTGCCGTAGCAGATGAAAATGCCACGAACGGGGCAAAGGTGAACAAGGCGGAACAGGCGGAACAGGCGGAACAGGCGGACAAGGCAGACATTGAAAAGCTCCTGGAGGTGATCGATGTTGATCCCTATGAAGTTCCGCAGTTGGTGCTCAAGAAAGACCACAACTACGCCTATTCAGCCACAGATGTTGAACCGTTCCGCCACGTCACACCGTTCAAGGAGCACTTCCTGGAGCAGATGGAATACACCGGTCCGGGCCGGGCGATCCCCGAGCCCGAGAACCTGGAAACGGTGAAGATCGGTTTCATCGGACCGATCATGTCCACCGTCTCTGTAGCCACCGGCGGCAAGAGTCACGAAGAGGCACTGGGGATTGCCATGCTCTGCGGGGCCAAGCTGGCCATCGAGCAGGCGAACGAACGAGGCGGTTATCACAAGCGAGGTATCCCCTTCGAGCTGGTCATCTCCAACGACAATGGTCTCTGGGGTGCGTCGGGCAACGAGATCATCAAGATGGCCTACAAGGACAAGGTGTGGGCGATTCTCGGCACCATCGACGGGGCCAACAGCCACATCGCCATACGCGTGGCCCTCAAGGCCGAGATCACCATGATGAACAGTGGTGACACCGATCCGACATTCATCGAAACCAACATCCCGTGGGTCTTTCGCTGCATCGGCGACGACCGGCAACAGACTTACCTGCTGGTGGATTACCTCTACCGCAAGTTGAGTTACACGCGTGTCGGCATCATGCGGGCTTCCAATCGATACGGGCGTTTCGGCGTGCGCGAGATCAGTGACGGAAGCCGCCGCCTGGGGCACCCCATCATTCTGGAAATGGCTTACAGGGTCGGGGCGACCGATTTCTCGCTGCAACTCGAACGTCTAAAGGAAAGCAACGTCGAAGCGATCGTCCACTGGGGCAACGCGGTGGAAGGGGCGCTGATCCTTAACGAGATGCGTGCCATGGGCATGGATCAGCCGTACTATGCCTGTGATCGGTGCGTCTCGGACGAGTTCCTCGAAATCGCGGGCGACAACGCCGAGGGCATCATGTGTACCTATCCCTGGAACCCGACTCGGCAGGACGAGGACCTTAAGGCCTTCCGCAATGCCTTTCGCCGGTATTTCGGGGTCGAGCCCGACACCTATTCGGCGCACGGGTACGACGGCATGAACATGCTGATCTGGGGGATCCAGACCGCCGGTCTGAACCGGGCCAAGATCCGGGATGTACTTGCCCATCGCGCACAGCCGCATAAAGGTGTGACGGGTGTTATCCCGTTGAGTGCATGTCTCGACGACGTGGGCGAGGTTTTCCTCACCAGAGTTGAAGACGGGAAGTGGGAGTTTTACTCGTGGCAGGATCTTGACATCCCCCGCGGCGTCATCGCTCCGCGCGATCGCGTCAGCCGGAAGACAGCGTCGACCGAGTAGAATGCGTCCAAAGCATTTCGGATCCCCAGGATGGATCATTTGCCCCGCCTTCAATATGGCGAGCACGCTACCGGCTGCACTTGACGGAAGCTCACGACCGTGGAACAATACCAGCTATTCGAGTTTTTGGCCCCAGGATAAAGAGAACTCAGGGAACACGCGTGGGTTCGCGAATCGGAGACCTCCGAAGCAGGGTTGCTCTTGGTGAGTATGAATTGACCGGGCACGCCAAGGACGAAATGGAGCAAGATGGGTTCACGGTCCAGGACGTTAAGTCGGCGATCTATTCCGGCAGAATCGTCGGAACACAGCGCCATGGCCAAGGACGGCAGAAATGGATCGTCACTGGCCGAGCAAACGATGGACGCTCCCTTCGGGTCATTTGTCGACAGACCCAGAGCGGACGTCTACGCATCATCACCGTATTTGCGGTTTAGACCATGAAATTCGATGCGTGTGAGTACTGTAACGGCTCCGTCCGAACACGTCGGGTGACGGTTGACCTTCGCCGGGGATCGCAGCTCTACATTTTCGACAACGTGCCGGTCGGAGTGTGCTCTAAGTGTGGCGAACGGTAC
>JBARRC010000554.1:0-22848 GCA_049644045.1 Phycisphaerae bacterium | reverse complement strand
CCCTTGACACCATCGTGTCAAGGGCCCGCTTAGCAAGCGGGTTGGTAGCATGGTCAAGCGCAGCGCCGCCATGAGGGAGGTACACTTTTGGGCAATGTCCAACATGCCGGCGCCCGTCTCCGACGGGCTTGGGCATGCCACCCAACTGTGATTGTGGATTGCGGACTGATTGTAGTTCCAATCGTCAATCCGCAATCGTCAATTGCTAATCCCTAATCTAAAGGGGACGCGTACTTTCCACGGTGGATACCTGGCTGGTCGCGTCGGTTCCCTTGCGTATGGTTGAATCGTTACGCTTCGAGATCGACGTGAAGCTGGCCGTCGTCGCCTTTGGTGATGCCGTTCTTCTCATCGGCGCCGCCGGCGGTTTCTTGCTCGCCGGTCTCGGCTTCCTCAAACGGGCGTCCCTGGCTGCCAGTGCCCTCGGCATCGGCGAAGACGGCGACATCGGCATCGGTTGTCTCGACCGTGTCGCCGGCCTCAGTCACGCTTTTCGCCTGGCGGTTGGCGGCCTCGGCCTGGCCGGCTCGACGGGCGTCCCGCTCCTTGGCCGTCTCCCGGGCCTGGAAGCCGGCCTGCGCCGCTGACGAGGAAATGTCCGGCGGTATTTCCGACATAGTAGTGCCCCGCCGCTAACCCGGATTATTCATGCACCGACAAGAGCGCAGAGCACGCAGAGATGATACGAGTAATGATCCGGGCTAATTAATCAATTCCTTCCGGCGTAGCTCCAGTTGCTCCTTAAGACGGGTCAGAATGGCCGAGTGCATCTGCGAAACGCGGCTTTCAGAAAGATCAAGCGTCATCCCGATCTCCTTCATCGTCATCTCTTCATAGTAATACAGGATCAGGATGAGCCGTTCCGCGCGCGTCAGGCCCCGGGTGATCAGCTCCTTGAGGTCCTTCTTCTGAATTTCCGAAACCGGATTCCTGCCGCGTTTGTCCTCGATGACGTCAATCTCGCATACTTCTTTATTGGAGTCGGTCTCGCTATACTTGCGAGACAACGAGACCTGTGTGACCGCGGTCGCCTCGCGGGTCAGCTTAACGAACGCGGCGCGAGGCAGATCGAGATGCTCGGCGGTTTCCGCCTCAGTCGGTGTCCTCCCGAAAATCGCCTCGAGTTCTCGCGCTACGCGTTCGAGCTTGTGAGCCCGGCTACGCACCAGCCTGGGGACCCAGTCCATGCTCCGCAGCTCGTCGAGGATGGCCCCGCGGATGCGCGGGGCACAGTAGGTCTCAAACTTGACGCCGCGGCCGAGGTCAAACGCCTCGATCGCGTCGATCAGACCGAAGACGCCGGCCGAGATCAGATCGTCGTTATCGATCTCGTCAGGCAGTTTCGCACCAATCCGTTCGGCGTTGTACTTAACGATTGACAAGTAGTTCTCCATCAGGACGTTGCGCAGTGACCGGTCGCCGGACATCCTGAACCTGCGCCACACATCGCCGATGTCCGTTCCCCCCGTCATGGTTGCTTGCATCAAATCTGCTCCTCAGGCGCCCTTTCCAACCCCCTACGTAGCGATCGACCCACCGTCGCCTTCAATGGGTTCGCTTTTCGTACCACTATCCGGCTCGTTCTTCTGGTCGGTTTCGCTCGTGTCAACGGAATCCTTGCGGTATCGTTTCCGAATCTTGAATTCCCGACTTCTTTCGTGCTCGGCGATGACCATTTGCGCCGCGCTACCGAGAAGAAGTCCTATGACACAAAACACAAAGAGAGCGAGAATGCTACGCGACAGGGTGATGCCCACCGGGTTCCGCACCAGCAACCCGGCGATCGCGCTAACGGCAAAGGCGAGTAGGCCTAGGCTGGCTCCTGCAAAACGAGCGACCATTTTAGTGCAACATCCCTGTCGCAACTTCCGGCTTATGCGGGGACTAAGAACGTGTGACAAAACCCATGCGGGACGAGCTTTCCAGTTTGTCCTTTGACCGACTGGTACTCGGTCCCACAGACTTTGTCAGACGCTCCGAGAGGACGACTGACAGGGAATTGGCGACGATTCCCTCCATGGCCATCATCCGCCCCGGTCAACCTTGTTCGGCATCCACGCCGATGTTCAGCTTAACGCGTCGCCTGCGCTTCGGTCAATGCCCTAAACAAATAGGCCGGCGACACGTTTGAAGAAACCGCCGCGACGCTGATGCCCCGAAAAGGTACGAGTCAACTCATTGGCCATCGCAGCGATGCAGGCACTGGCGTTCGACCCCGGGTAACGAATCACGAAGGGGCACCGCGCCTGAACAGCCAGCTCCACGCTGGTATCATGCAACATGTAACCGAAGTCTGCAACGGAATAATCAAGAAATCTGCGCGCCACTCCTGCGATGCGCTCATAGGCGGCCGTCGCTTCCGCCCGGCTGTTAACCATGTTCACGATGAGACTGACACGGGCCTTACCCCCCTCACGGTGCAATGCCTTGATCATGGCATACGCATCGGTCAGCGCCGTCGGCTCAGGGGTGGTCACCACGAGCACGCGGTCGGCCGCCAGTGCAAAGCTGATGACATTCCACGAGAGACCGGCTCCGCAATCCAAAACCGCGATATCAGTGCTGATTTCCAGCTTTTGGAGCTGCGTGATCAGGTTCTGCCGCTCGAACTCGGACAGGTCGGCAATCTCATGGAAACCCGAAGCCCCGGGAATGAAGCGCACGCCACCGGGCGCTTCCGTGCAAACCTCCTCGACGCTCCTCACTCCCGATAGGACATGCGACAGCGTATAGCGCGGACGTATATCCATCAGAAGATCCGCATTGGCAAGCCCCATATCGACATCCACCAGAGTGACGCGAAGCCCCCTGGCTGCCAGACAAATTGACAGGTTTACCGCAACATTGGATTTGCCAACACCACCCTTGCCACTGGTGATGGCAATGGTCATCGCGGTCGATGCGCGGCGGCGGACCAACTCCCGCAAACGCGTCGCTTGGTCCCTCCGACGTACTCGTGGGTCTCCGTCAGCCATGACGTACCCCGACAGCGACCTCGAATAACGATCTGTTTGATGCGCTACACTAGTGCTCTGTCAGCGTTGAATTGATGGGCACGGTCGGGTGGCATGGGTAAGCGCCAGCTTACCCGTGTCTTGTGGGTGTGCAGCACGGGCAAACAAGTTTGCCCATGCCACCCGACAACCTCAGCAACCCACCCATTAAAAGACACCTGACAGAGCACTAGCATGGCCGCGTGAACGTCACACAATCGGCGCGCTGGGACCGTACTCCGAGAATCAGTTGAGCCAAAGCTTTGCATTCCCCCACATGGATGTCATCCGGAACGTCCTGTCCCGTGGTTACATACGAAAGCCGGGCCTCGGCCTTTTGAAGACACGCCAACATCACGCCGAAGCCGATCGCCTCGTCAAGCTTGGTGAAGATCACACGGTCGACGCCCAACTCGCGAAATCGTTGGATCGTCTCCATCAGCACGGTCTCGCCGCCCGTGCCGGCAAGGACCAGATGCACCTCGTCGGGCCTTACGGCGTTGAAGAACGCGGAAAGCTCCTTGATCTTGGTGTGGTCGCGTTGGCTGCGCCCTGCGGTGTCAATCAAGATCACATCCCGATCGCACATGCGCGCGACGGCGCTTTCGAGTTGATCCGGCGACATCGCCACTTCGAGCGGCACATCGATGATTTGAGCGTAGGTCTTAAGCTGTTCGACGGCGGCAATTCGATAAGTGTCGATGGTGATCAGACCGACCTTGCGGTGTTCACGTAGACAGAAATTTGCGGCCAGTTTCGCAATCGTGGTGGTCTTGCCGACCCCCGTCGGACCGATCAATGCGATAATCGTCGGCTCGCCGGTTCGCGCCGGACGAATCGGGCCGGCTGTGGGCAACATCGACTCCACCCGCCGTGCCAGATGCTCGCGCACGCATTCAGGATCACGAAGTTGATCGTCAGTCAGCTCACGGCGTATCCCATCGACGAGCTGCTGGGCGATGTGCTCGGCCACCGCGTTTTCGACCAGCCTCCGGTAGGTCTCATGGAGTTCGCCAGGCAAGCTGGGCAATTGGGAGCGGCGTGTTTCGCGGACCAGGTCTTGAACGAGGGATCGTAAAGTGCCGACCTCCGACAGCAGCGCGTCGGACGGAAGGGAGGCAGCCGCTCTTGAGGGTGAAGACATTGGCGTGGCAGCTCCATCTGCTCGTTTGCCTCGATCCAGTCTACTCTCTAGTAGCCTACCACGCCGCAGGGGTTCCGGCAAGTCCGACACCCCCCTGGCAGCCGTAATTTCAACATGGGGGTTACTCCCCATGCCGAGAACGCCACCCTTTGTCACCGTGCGTGTATTGAGAATGACGGCGTCGCGCCCGAACTGTCGCTTGACCTGGTCGAGCGCTTCCGCCATCGTCCTTCCACTGAATGTTCTAAGCTTCATCCGTTAACACCACCATGCCGTGCGATTCGACTTCGAACCCACGAACAATTTCGTTGTAGGACACCACCGCGACCGATGGGAGCTGAACCTCGATCATCTTGCGCACCCATGGACGGATTTGCGGCGGACAAAGGACCACGGGCGGTCGGCCGCGCGTGGCCGGGGTCGCCTTCTCCACTTCGGCGCGGACCGCAGCCACGATCTTCGTTTGCAGCGCCGGCGGGATGGTCAGGGCGGTCCCATGCTCGGTCCGGTCCAGGCCCTTGCTGATCAGCTCCTCGAGCCCCGGGTCGAACGTGATGCAGTGGATGCGACCATCATCGGCCTTGTGCTGATGGCAAAGCGTTCGAGCAAGGGCATTGCGGGCATACTCGGTGAGGATTTCGAGGTCCTTCGTACGCGGCGCCACGTCGGCAATCGCCTCGAGGACCGTCTCAAGGTCACGGATGGGCACACGTTCACGCAGCAGGGCCTGTAAAACATGCTGGATTTCACCGGGCTTGAGCACGTCCGGAACCACCTCTTCCACGAGTTTCCCGGCCCGCTCACGCAGGTGATCCAGCAGCCGGTTCACCTCCTGCCGGGTAAGCAGCTCATCCGCATGTCGCTTGATTAATTCGGTGAGATAGGTGGCGATGACGCTGGAGGGCTCGACCACCGTATAGTTGCGATGCTCAGCTTCGTGGCGCTGCCCCTCGTCGATCCACAGTGCGGGAAGGCCGAACGCCGGTTCCGTGGTCTCCACTCCGTTGATCCGCTCGGAGACCGCCCCGGCGTCGATGGCCAGAAGATGACCGGGCATCACCTCCCCCTCTCCGATGGCAAACCCTTTGAGCTTGACCCTGAACTGGTTTGCTTGAAGCTGAAGGTCGTCGCGGATGCGAATGGGTGGGACCACGATGCCCAGTTCCTGGGCCACCTGCCGCCGCATGTTGGTGATCCGATCGAGCAGATCACCGCCCTGCTTTCGGTCAACCAAACAAATCAACCCGTACCCGACGTCGAGTTCCATCGGATCGGGCGAGAGGTGTTTTTCGATCGGCTCGGAGGCGGTCGGCCTCGCTTTCGCAGCCGCTGCCTGCGCCACCACCGCCTGTTTCTGTCTGGTGAGCAGATGCGCCAGGGCGTAGCAGGAAACCATCAACAAAACGAGCGGCGGTTTCGGGAGCGGCGTCACAGCCAGCGCAAGCAGAAACGCACCCGTCAGCACCAGCGCGATCGGCTGGCTGGTCAACTGGCCGAGCAGTTCTTCGCCGAGGTTCTTCTTCGCCGCTGAACGCGTGACGATGATGGCCGCGGCGATCGCGACGATGAAGGCCGGTAGCTGTGACACCAGCCCGTCGCCGATCGTCAGAATCGTGAACGTTTTCAATGTTCCCTCGAGGCCCAGATCCAGCCTCACCAGCCCGACGTAGATCCCCCCCAGGATGTTGATGAGTGTGATGATGATGCCGGCGATCGCGTCTCCGCGAACGAACTTGCTGGCACCGTCCATCGCCCCGTAGAAGTCGGCCTCGCGCGTGATCTCGGCGCGGCGACTCTTGGCCTCCTCCTCCGTGATCGTCCCCGCGCTCAAGTCGGCGTCGACGGCCATCTGCTTGCCCGGCATCCCGTCCAGGGTAAACCTGGCGGCCACCTCGGCAATCCGGGTCGCGCCCTTGGTGATCACGACGAACTGGATAACGACAATGATCGCGAAGATCACAACTGCCACCACCAGCGACCCTTGCGCCACGAACCCGCCGAAGGTCGAAATGACATGCCCCGCATCGGCATTGGTGAGAATCAGCCGCGTTGTCGCCGTGTTCAGCGCGAGACGAAACGATGTCATCCCCAGCAACAAGGACGGAAACGACGAGAAATCGAGCGGGCCGTTTATGTACATCACGGTCAGCAGGACGACGCCCGACAACGTGATGTTGACGAGCAGGAGAAAGTCCATCAGCCAGGTCGGCAGGGGGATCAGGATGACGAGGATCAGGCTCATCACGAAGATGGGCAGCAGCACCCCGTAATACTTCACGATGTTTGACGGCAAACGCATCTTGGCGAGGTCGGCGATCGGCATGGCCTACAATGTGCTCCTCGCGATAACTGGAGACCGGCCCGTCAGCTCGTACACATACGCGAGTATCTCCGCGATCGCCCGGTACAGACGCTCCGGAACGTACTCTCCCACCTCGACGGACTCATGAAGCGCACGGGCGAGCGGCGGACGTTCAACGATCGGGATGCCGAACTCCGCCGCAATCTGGCGAATCCTCAGCGCGATCTGATCGATCCCCTTGGCTACCACTTTCGGGGCGATCATCGTCTCCACGTCGTAGCGGATCGCGACGGCGACGTGGGTGGGGTTCGTTACGACCACGTCCGCGGTGGGCACGTCTTTGCGGAGTCGCCGCATGGCCATCTGCAACTGCACCTGTCGCTGGCGGCGCTTGATCTCGGGGCTGCCCTCCATGCTCCGCAGCTCGTCTTTCACCTCTTCCTTGGTCATGCGCAGGTCGCGTTCGTGGCGGTACCGCTGCCAGGCGAGGTCCAACAACGCGAGGATCAACAGCGCGGCGGAAAGCCGCATACCCAACCGGAACATCAGCGAGGACCCGAGCCTGAACACGTCTTGAAACCCGAACGTGAACGCATAAACGATCGCGGCTGCACTGCCGGAGAGCGTCAAATACGCAACCAGGCTCACGACGAGCAACTTGCCGAAGTTGACGACCGCCAGCATGACCGAGCGAATCGAGAACAGACGTTTAATCCCGCTGAGTGGATTGATCTTGCTAAGGCTCGGCATGAGCGGCTGCCACGTGAACAGAAAACCAACTTGACACAGTAGGGCCACGAGCATGGCGAAAAAGAGGATCAACAGAAACGGTGCGAGGCGTTTGAACGTCTCGACCGCGACGGCCCCCGCAAAAGGCAAGACGTTGTCCAGGCGCGTGACTGATTCCGCGGTCAAGGCCGACCGCGTAATCGCCAGCAGACTGTGCCAGATCATCGGCCCCACCAGACTCAGGGCGAGGAAACCGGACAGGATAAGCACGGCTGCCGTCAGGTCCTGACTCCGTGCCACCTGCCCCTTCGTGCGCGCCTCACGGCGCCGTCGCGGGGTTGGTGGTTCGGTCTTATCGTCGGCGTACCCGGCCATCAGCTCACCAGAAGAGTGCGATTCGGATCAAGCCCGAAGGCTGCGCGAACCAGATCCACGCCCTCCCATACCGCGTCCAACAGCAAATCCTCACATGCGCCCAGGGCCATTCCCGCGGCCGCCAATCCCACTAACAGACGTAGCACGAAACCCACCGTGAGAATGTTGAGCTGCGGCATGGTTCGCGACAAAACCCCGAGGGTCGTTCCCGTCAGAAACAATGCGATCAAGACAGGACCGGACAGACGTATCCCGAGAATGAACGCCGCCGCCAGCATCTCGACCAGCAGCAGAACAAACGCTTCATCGAGCTGAAACGACAGCAGCGGGATCACCTCGTAGGTATCGAGCAGCGCGGCCATCGTCGCGCGATGCCCCCCGACGAGCAGAAACAACAACGTGAAGGTGATGGTGTAAATCTGCCCGATGATCGACACTTGTTGGTTGCGCGTCGGATCGAACACGTTTGCCAGGGCGATGCCGGCCTGCCGACCGACGATCAGTCCGCCAACCTCAGCCCCCATCAACAGGATGGTCAAAGACAGCCCGATGATCGCGCCGATCATCATCTCACCGACTCCGCCCACCAGCGCCATCGTCAGGGTCATCTCCGCCGGCGCCTGCGTCTTCACCAGAGGGAAGATCACAACGGCCACCAGCAGGGCAAACGCAGCCCGGGCGCGCGCGGGGACCACTCTGCTACCATAGACCGGCGCCGTCAGCATCAATCCTGAGATTCTGAAAAGCACCAGCGTAAAAGCGGGTAGTGCCAGGAGGATGTCAAACAATGGCCACGGCATATCACCAGGGCAGCGTCGAGAACATTTCCTGTGTGAACGCCACCATCCGCTCCGATATCCAGGGGATGAACACCGCCGCCGCCACCACCATGGCGGCGATTTTCGGCACGAACGTCAACGTTTGCTCCTGGAGCTGAGTCACGGCCTGAAACATCGCGATGAGCAGGCCCACCGCCAGGCCGATGACCAGAATCGGGGCCGACGTCGACATGGCCATCCAGAACGCATTTCTACCCAGCTCGAGTGCTTCGTTAAACTCCATGTCATTCGCCTCCGAAGCGAGCCGCAGGCTTTAGCCTGCGCGGATGACCGCGCGGACCGAAGGTAGCGCCTCGTCTACGCGAAACTGAACAGGACCGTCTCCACAACCAGGTGCCATCCATCCGCCAACACGAACAGCAGAATCTTGAAGGGCAGTGAAATCAGCACCGGCGGCAGCATCATCATGCCCATGGACAGCAGAATCGTGGCGATCACCATGTCAATCACGAGAAACGGCAGATAGATTCTGAAACCCATGATGAAGGCCGTTTTGAGCTCACTGAGCATAAAGGCCGGTATCATCACGGTCAGAGGCACCGCCACTACGTCGACCCCCTCCTCCGGTGCGATCTTGCGGTCCTCGGCGTATTCGAGGAATAGATAAACGTCCTCGTCGTTGCCGGCCTGCTCGATCTGACGATACATGAAGTCCTTGAGGTGGCCGGCCGTCACGTCAAACGCCTCCGCCTGCCCGAGCCGGTTGTTAAGGTAAGGCGTGAGCGCTTCGTTCTGGATTTTGTGCCACGTCGGGGCCATCACCAGCATCGTCACGAACAGCGACAACGACAAAAGCACCTGTCCCGGGGGAAGCTGCGGGGTGCCAACCGCCTGGCGCAAGAGGGCGAGTACGATGATGATGCGCGGAAAGGCCGTCGTCATCACGAGGATGGAGGGAACCAGCGCCAGAACCGTCAGCAGAACCAGGATCTGCAGGCTGGCACTTACGCCCTTTGCATCCGTGGCGGTCGGTACAAGCTTTGACAGGTCCGGGATGTTCGCGCTGTTGTCGAAAAACGATGGGGTGGACGGTGCGGCGACCTGCGCGTAGGCGCTGGCCGCCCAACCGACCACAATCAGACCGACGATCGCCAGGACGCGACCGCCCCTCCGGCCTCCATGCTCAACACTCATGCGCTGCTCCACCGCGCACCGCCTATTACACCACATCCATGTGGCGGCGTATCACTTCGACTGCAGCGTTCGCAGTCTACGCAGAAGATCGAAAAGCGACTGACGGGTCCGCACCGTTGTCACCGGCACGGATCTCGCCTCGTTAGCCTCTTGCCTTGAAACCTCCCGATAGTCGGTTGCTTCTTCCAACAGCAACCGATCAAAGCCATCGGCGCCCTGGACGCCCGAGGCGCCGGCGCGGATGCACAACTCGGCCACTTCGTCCGGATCGTTCACTTCACACAACGTGTTCACGCGCTCCCCGGACACGCCGACCATCACAAACCGGCGCCCGAGCTGAACCAGCGCCACGCTGTGTTTCGGTGACAGGCTCGCACGCCCGACGACACGAAGGAGGTGACTGTCACCGCCTCGTGCGGCGGGTACCCACCGCCGCACGACCCAGACCAGTCCACCAATCAGAACCAAAACGATCGCAAGCGCCCCGAACCCGGTGCGGTACCAGGGTACCGGCCTGTCGACCGACACGGCTGTGGCACTAATTTGGCGTCTCGCCGGTTTGAGGTTTCGCCCCGTGCCGGCGGCCCGCGACAACTGTTTGCCCCTGCGGGCGACAACCGCCGGGTCCGTCGATTCGGGCGCGGTTTCGACGGCCGCTTCCCCAGGCCCCGTGGACGCGGCTCTTGCCGCGGCGCTCGTGGTGCCATCGATCGACACACTCTGATTGAGTGCAACGCGCTGATTGTCGGCACTGACCGGTTCGCCGTCCGGAACGTCGGCCCGGCAAAGCGAGAACGTCACGAACAACACCACAGTCGCGCAGCCTGATTTCAGACTTCCGCGCCTTGGGGATGCGCGGTTTCGACTCCGTTCTTCCATGGGGTACGTCATGCACTCACCCGGTGTGGATCGTGCGAGAGCACTTCACTGATCCGAACGCAGAAGTTGTCGTTCAGCACGAGCACCTCGCCCCGTGCGATCAACCGATCATTGACGAACACATCGACGGGATCGCCGGCGAGTTTATCGAGCTCGACCACACTGCCCTCGTCGAGCTTGAGCACATCTTCCACGAGCATTCGAGTTCGACCCAGTTCGATCTTCACCCGCAGGTTGACGTCATTGAGCATGGTCACGCGTTTGGCGTCAAAGTTGAGATTCGCGGGCGGGCTCAGGTCGGACAGCTCGAACGGTTTGGTCGGGGGAGGCGGTACGCTCGGCTGGGGCGGCATGCTTGGTGGGGGCGGCGCAGCGGTTGCCGCTGCAGTCTGTTCCTCCTCAATCGCCGCCTGCATGGCGGCGGCGGTCTCATCGAACGGCCGGCCGAGCGAATCGAGACGAGTATCCGGCTCGGAGTCGGGTGGAGTACCCTCCGCCGGCGCCGTGTCACCCTGCGCGGAGTCCGCCGATGCCTCAGCATCGTCAGCCGTGGCGCCGGCCGCGTTCAACAGAGCGTCGATGTCCGCTTGACCTACCTCATCAGGAGCCGGCGTTTGTTCCGATGGTTCGTTGGAGAAGTCCGCCACAGGCATCTTCCGTCTTGCGGTTTGGGAATCCCACTTGGCTACCTGGTATTATCGGAGAACCGCGAGCGCAGCCGACACTCAAACCCCTGAGCCCGACTGCAGCAGTTGCGGGATCAATACTTCCTTGATCAACTGGTCGTCGTCGAAGACTCGATCGAACTCGTGCTTGAGGCGCCGCTTGATGGTTTCCAACCCTGGTTCGTTGAGATGCTTCAGCTCGGCACTACGGATAGTGGTGTTGACACCGTCCTCGAGGCGAGCTCGCTTGGCCCGGACCAGCTCCTTAGCTCGCTCGACATCGGCCGACGCTACCAACCCTGATACGCGAATATGAAAGGTAATGAATTTGCCGGACGTTTTGTTGCTGGGCCTGCAGTCCGCCAGCTCGACCTCGGCAAACTCATCTTCGTGCAGACCACCGGCCTTGCCGGCGCCGGCGCCCGTCCCGCCGGCAAGGGCCGGCGCAGGGTTGGGACTGATGGCTTTCGCCAACAAGAACACGCCGACGCCTTCAACACCCATGAGCAGCACAACCACCAGGATTGGTATCAACCGACCTTTGGCATCCGAGGCCTTGCCCGGTTTGGAATCTGTGTTTTCAGCGGCCATCCCGTAAGGACTCCTAAAGATCGTCCGACAATGTGGAACCGGCATAGTCGTCGATCAGGTCCTCCGTAACCAAGACCTCGACCCGTCGATTCAGGGCGCGGCGTTCCTCCGTATAGGCTTGTCGCGCCACAGGCTCCGTGTCGCCCACCGCCACCGGTGTGATCCGGATGCGGCGGACACCGTTTTGCTCCAGTGCTTGGGCGACGGCCTTGGCCCGCGCGTACGACAAATCCCGGGGGTCTTCGTACAGCGAATCCTCCGGCAGGGGTTCGCGCGTCGCATGCCCGCGCACCAGAATCTTCGTGTTATATCCGCGCAGGCGCTCCGCGGTCATGGCGATCAGCCGGCGCCCTTCCGGCTTGAGTGTCGCGCTGAACCGGTCAAACGTGATGCGGCCGCCGACGACGACCTCCAACCCGTCGCGCACGTTGGTCACGCGGAAGCGCTTGCCATGAATACCCTCTTCGTCGGCATCGCCTCTCGTCTTATTGAGATCGAGCACCTTGATCTCAAGCAGCTTCGCGATCAACGCATTGGTCGGGACGTTCTCGACCGGAACCGTTCCGACCGCGCCGTGATACCCGCCGAACGCGCGGCGTAGAGACTCCATTACCTGCTGGAAGCGCTCGTCTTTTTTGACCTCGCTCATGGAGACAATGATCACAAAGAAACACAGCAGCAGCGTCATGGCGTCGCCATAGGTTACCATCCACGCGGGAGCGCCGGCTTCACATTTTTGCTGCTTGCGTCGTGCCATGGCGCCTTTCGCCTACGCCGCCTTCGCCTCCTCCGCGTCGGCGGAGGCGCGCAACCGGTTCGGCAGGAACGTCTTGAGCTTCTGCTCTACGATGCGCGGGTTGTCGCCCGACTGGATCGCCATCACACCCTTGATAACGACCAACTTGAGCAGAACTTCCTCGCGACTTCGCAACCCCAGCTTTTCCGCCATGGGCATCGCGAACAGGTTCGCCAGAAGCGCCCCGTACAGGGTTGTGAGCAGCGCCACCGCCATGGCCGGGCCGATCTTCGAGGGATCGTCCATGTGCTGCAGCATGATCACCAGACCGATCAACGTCCCGATCATCCCGAACGCCGGCGCGAACTTGCCGATGTTGTCGAACAAGGCCTTGCCTTCAGCGTGACGCGACTCGACTGCCTCCAGATCGTTCATCATGATGGTCTCGATCAGATCCGGATCGGTTCCGTCGACAGCCATCTGGATACCGGAGACGAGAAACGGGTCCTTGATGTCATCCGTCACATTCTCGAGGGCGAGAATCCCGTCGCGACGCGCCACTTCGGCATACTTGACCAGGTCCAAGATGAGGCCGTTCGGGTTGCGCGCTTTGCCGAAGAAGCAGTTCTTCACCACCTTTGCGACGCCGAAAATGTTCTGAATGGGAAAGCTGATCAGCGCAGCGCTGACGGAGCCTCCGAGCACGATCGCGACGGACCCGCCGTCAATGAACGCGCCGATATCGGACTTTCCCATAATGGCCCAGAGCAGCAGGACCGTGCCCGTAATCAGCCCGATAATCGTTGCGATGTCCATGAGTTCCTACCACCTAACGCGCGGACGCGCAACCTTCTGACACCATTCGATATCGACCCATTGCGGTGCCACTGTTGAGCGTTGCGCCGGCGGAAATACCGGCGGACAGCACGTCCCTGCACCGATAATCCATAACGCCTTTCATTGATCCTCGCCCGGCACCAGCGTCAAACAACCTGAAAACCGCGAACCTGGCGCTGATAGTCAATCGCACGACGAACCACCTCCTGGACCGATTCCCGCACAATCATGGTGTCGCCGTTGATCAGTGTGATGATCGTATCCGGCGTGGCCTCGATCATCTTGATCAGATCGGCGTTCAGCACGACCACGCGTTCATCCAGTCGAGTGATCGTAATCATGATGACTCGTCTCCGTTGGCGATGAGCACTCTTGCCTCCGCCGTTGGCGCCCGTTTACGCCTATCGTGCGAGCAGGAGCAACTCCTGCAAGAGATCGTCCGCGACCCGCACGACCCGGCTGGCGGAGGAAATCCCCGTCGAGGCCGAAATCAGGTTGATAAACTCCCGCGCGATTTCCACATTGCTTTGCTCCAGCGCAGCGGAACGGATGAAACCGGCGCCCGACGTCTGTGGTGCGACGAGCGTGGCATCGCCCGAGTTCGGGCCGACGGTGAAGGTGTTCTCGCTCAGGGCCACCAACCCTTCATTGTTCGGGAAGGTGCCCAGTGCAACCTGGCCGAACACCTGCGTCAACTGATTCGAATAGGTACCCGTCACAATCCCCTCACGATCGATTGAATAACCCGTCAGGATTCCGGCGGCTGCCCCGTCCTGACTCGCCATCATCAGCTCGGAAGCGCCATCCGGGCTGGCCAGCCCCGTCAGGCCGCTGAAGTCCAGTGTGAACGACAAGGGTGACGCGGAGCCGACCCCCGCCCGATCGATCGTCAGGTCCATACCGGTGGCGGCCACGAACTGGCCGTTCGCATCGAACGTGATCGTGCCGGTCCCCAGAATAGGTGTCAAGTCACTGTCTCCGATCGATTCGGCGTAGAACCGCCAGGTCGTACCGGACTCGGATTTGGATTCCAAAACCGCGCGCAACCGGACGGGCACTTCGTTTCCCAGTGAATCAAACACGCCAAACGACGTGGTCACCCCTTCACCCACACCGGGCGAGACGGTCGCGAATGAAAACGGCGAAGTCATGACACCGGTCGTGTTGGTGATCGAACCGGCGTCCAGCGCCACCATGTTGATCTCGCCGAGGTTGGAGTGGATGACGATCGCTCCGGCGGGATATTCCGACCCGTCGGATATCGTGATACCGGGTGTACCACCGGTCGCGGGATCGGTGTCGATCCCCAACACGGCCTCCAGGTGACCGGCCAGATCACCCAGTGTGCCGCCCGTGGTGCCGAGCACGAAGGTCGACTCCTCAATGGCGATCCCACCCTTGGTGCCATTAATTGTCACCTCATCATCGGCGGCGAAGAGCGGCAATCCGTTGGCGTCAACCAGATCGGTCAAAGCGGTCGAAGCGGTCGCAGGCGTGCCGGCGCTCGTCGCCAATTGCTGCGAGGTCACGACCGCCCCGGCCGAGGCGATATTCGTAGCGCCGTCAAACCGGCCGTCCATCTCCACCGCCGCCGTCGGGACGGCCTCACTGGCGGTGCCAAGGGGAACGACCAGGTTTGAAAGGGTACCTTCCTGGATGTTGCCGTCTGAGTCCGCCGCAAACACTTGCAGGGGCGCGCCGCTGGCGGCAACCAGGGTCTGCGTGGCATCCAGCCGGAACGAACCGTCACGCGTGTACACCTGGTCGCCGGTGGCGGCCTGGAGGATGAAGAAGCCCTCGCCGTCGATGGCAAGGTCACTCTGCATTCCTGTGCCTTCGAAACCGCCCTGGGCGAAATTGCGTTGCATCGAGCTGACCGTCGAACCGAGCCCGACCTGCCGGGGCAGGGTCCCGCCGCTTGTGTCGCCCGGCGCCTCTCCCTCGCTGATGGTTCGATACATCAGCGTCTCAAACAGGGTTCTCTGATTCTTGAAGGCCGTGGTGTTCAGATTGGCCAAGTTGTTACCGACGGTGTCCACGGCAATACTGTTGCTGTTGATCCCGGTGAACCCGACGAGCATCGATGAAGTCAACGACATGGCACCATATCCTTTGAGAATCAAGAATGTCGAATTAAGAATAGCGAATGAGAGGAACCCGCTCTTTCTTCTTTCTGAATTCGCTATTCGCCATTCGACATTCGCTATTCACCAACGCCTAAACCGCTTCCGCAGCCGCAACGCTTACAATGTCCCGAAAACGCAGGTCCTGCCCGGTATCCAATTCGAGCAACACCTCTCCCGATGTATCGACGCGAACCCCCGTCGCGATTCCCTCAACGACTTCGGGATTGGCAGGATCCCTGCGATCCAGGCCGATCACCGCCTGTCCGATCAACGCCTCGGCGGCCCTAAGTGGAGGCTCTATTGTGCTCACCTGCTCGAGCGGCATCTCGCTGCCGTCGGCAAGCCGCAAGATCGCCCGCCCCTCGTCCGCGAATCGAACCCCCACGACAATGCCGCTGACCGCCGCCCCATCCTCGCCCGGCAAGCCGGTGACATATTGGCCGATGAGCGACGAGGCCGACGCGAAGTGTTGCTGCCCGGTCAGGGCGCGCAACGAGTCGGTGAGCGTTGTGGATAGTTCGATCTCCCGAATCGAAGATATCTGCCGCAGCAGCTCCTCGTTGCCGACCGGTTCGAGGGGATCCTGGTTTCTAAGCTGCATGATCAGCAGTTTGAGGAAGTCCTCACTGCCCATATCGGCGAACGAGTTTGCCGCATCGGCGCCGCTGAGCGGCGACAGCAAAGATGTTTCATTGATCGGGTCCACGCCGGAATCTCCAATTAAGAATGTCGAATTAAGAATGGCAAATGAGAAGAACCCGTTCTTTCTTCATTCTAAATTCGCTATTCGCCATTCGCTATTTACCGTCAGACTCTGATGTCCAGCCGCGTCTTGGCCACGACTCCTATCTCCGGTTCAGCGTCCGCCACGACGGACTTGCCGGTTTCTTCCGATGACACACCATCGATTCTGGGCGGCGGAATTGCCGACCGCTCATCCTTCCCTTGATTTGCGGCCATATCCGAGCCCAAGCCGTCGCTGTCGCCCGAATCGAAGGGATCGCCGCCCGACAGGTCGGAGGTCACCTCGAATCGATCCACATAAATGCCGTGCCGCTCCAACGCGGCGGTCAGTTTTGTGGCCCGTTCGGACACGAGTTCGCGTGCGGCCTCTGTTTCCGTCCGCACGTCGATATGCAGTCGCTCGTCTGCGACCCTGACATCCACGCGTAAGCGACCCAACTCCGGCGGCTCGAGATACAACCGGGCTGACGACAGCCGAGCACCCGCTTGCAGGCGAATCGAGCGAACGAGTTCATCGAAAGCCGATCGCGCCGCGGCGCCGGGTTTAGCGTCCGCACTGGCCGTTTGCTGCGATGACGGATTCGCGTTTGTCTGCCGCGTCGTTAGGGTACGTCCCGCCGTCTTTGGGTCAGCGCCCGACTGGCGTGCATCAGCCGCCGTGGGCGACGAAGCCGCCGCCCGCGCGGACTCGACTTCACCGGCCCGACCGGCGCCAAGAAGCTGCGCCACCTGCTGAGCGGGGGTTTGAGCCCTCGATCCGCTTGATGGGCCGGTCGGGTTCACACATGCAGCCGCCCGCTGCGCAGACTGTGACGCGTGCATGCGGACCGGCAACGGCGTTTCCTGAACCGTGACCGTCGAAGGTCCGGCGCGAAAGGCGCTACGCGCATTCGTCTGCGACGCCGTCATGTGACTGGGCCGCGTCAACACGCGATCAGCAACCTGGGAATCGACTTCGCTGACCACGCGCCTCCCATCGGAACCGGCCGGTGACCTTCCCGTATGGGCTCCTGCGTCGGACGGGCCGGGTCGACCGGCAACCGGCTGCCGGAGCGTGTCACCGGCCTGTCTCGCTTGTAGCGTCCTGCGGGCTTGCACGGAGGTGCGGGAAAGTCTATCGGTCATCAGCCTATTCGTGTCCTCGGGCCGGTATGCTTCCTTGAGTGCCATCCGCCGTCGCTCATGGGCGTCAGCGGCGTTCGGTTCAAACATCTGCGATGGCAACGTTTTGTCGCCGCCGCCACGCTTACCGGTCATGACCATGCGCGTGGATTCGAGCAGCACCTCGAACGCAGCGGCCGCAACGTCGTTAAGCTCGAGGGCCTGTTCGTCGCCGCTCTCTCCCCGCTTGCGCAGCGTCGGTGAATCATCCGCAAAGCAGCGCGGGATCGCTGTCGGGAAGGTTGACAAAGCTGTTGCCATAAGGACGTTCTCTAAGACTCAATGTGGCACGTCACAGTGTGGCACGGGTTTTAGACCCGTGGGTTTCACCGGTACGCTGTGCCGAGAATCCTCTCTCGGCACCCGCCAGAGGACCGAGAAGGGATTCTCGGTCCAGCGACCCGTGGGTTTCACCGGTTGAAAACCGGTGCCACACGCCCCGGTGCCACATACGTCGGTGCTTTATGTTCTGTCAGACTCTCTAAGGTTGCTTCGACTCCAACTCTTCGGACCGCTCCGGTGCCACCTCCCGGACACGTTGTAGAATGACCTTCATCTTCTCCATCTGGTCGCCGCGTTTCGCTGCCTCGACGATCGCTTTGGCCTTTCGGGTGTTCATTTCCAACAGAACCCTGGCCGACTCGTCGGGCTCCGACATGGCAAGTAGATGTTGCACGGCGATCTTGGGGGCGAGCGATTCATAGATCGCAATCTGCTTCTCGAAGCCCTCCTCGCGGCGCTGCTGCGCCGCGGCGTCTTGCTCTTGGGAGGCCTCTTCCCTGTCCCGTTGGAAGTCTTCGCGTTCGGTCATCACCCTCAGCAGGATGCTGTTGTTGAGCGCGAGACGCTGGTCGAGTTCCGCCTTGATTCGCTCACTCTCGCGTCGCATGATCTCGAGGTCCATCTGTGACTCAGCGATGGCATCTGCACCGGTCGCGGGCGTGGCGTCCTCATCGGCGGACGTCTCCCGCTTTTCGGGCACCTCGACATCGCCCGGCAACGGGTCTTCCCCGCGAAGCACGGCAACGATGCGGCGGAGCTTCTCGCCATTCACCGCGCCGCTGCCGACAAGATACGCCCCCAGCGCGCCCAACCCCACGAGATTGAGCAGCGCGAACAGCGCCAACGTGTCGTAGGCTCGCCTGGAGACGGAAGAGTTCGTGATCATGCTCGGACCTCACGTCTGTTACGGCTTTGCCGCAGATGTCTCTGGAGTGCGACCTCATCCGCGTCGGCTTGCTCTTCACGAGCGACCTCTATGCAGTGACGCGCCCACTGCTTGTCGCGCAGGTTCTCAATCACCTTAAGCCGTTTCGAGGTCTCGCCCAGCCTGGCGCGCTCCGCGTCGAGTTCGGCTCTTCGTAAAGCGAGCCGGGCGTTGGACTCCAGGATCTGCCGGTGCAGCCAGCCCCGATAGTACTGGTGCCCACGCAGTGACACCATATCAAGACGCACCTCTTCGCAAACGCCGCGGGACTGATCGATCGTGCCTTGCAGCTCCCGTGTCAGCCGTGCGATCCGATCCTCGATCCGGCCGACGGCCCGCACGGCCTCCCCCACGACCCGTCGCCGGGCGTCCCGCTCCCGCTCCCGCAGCCTGCGAACCGTTTCAAGGCGAAATCGAAACCTCCGTGCCACCGGTCATCTCCTACGAGGCCAGCTTCACCGCAGCCGCAGAAGCTTGAGAAGCAAGCCTTTCCCGCAGTTTCTCGATGTCAGCCGCCAGACTCAGCAGGCGACCGCGCGTCGCGTCAAAATCGGATCGTTCCCGGATCGCCTGTTGCAGGAACTCGTCGATCGCCGGCTTCATCTCAACAGCCACATCGAACTCCACGTTGGCACCGGCTGCATAGGCGCCAACGTTGACCAGATCCTCGATATCATTCCAGACCGCGAGTACCCGCCGTACAGCAGTCGCCGCCTCTATGTGTTGTGGGTCGACCACGTCGGGCATGACCCGGCTGATGCTTTCGAGCACCGAAACAGCCGGATAGTGCCCGCGATTTGCCAGGTTCCGTGACAGCCAGATGTGGCCGTCCAGAACGCCGCGGATCGCATCGGAGATGGGCTCGCTGATGTCATCTCCCTCGACCAGAACCGTATACAGACCGGTGATGCTCCCCCGGGTGGTCCGCCCACTCCGTTCGAGAAGCTTGGGTAGCAGTGCAAACACGCTGGGTGGATAGCCTTTGGTGGCGGGCGGTTCACCGGCGGACAGGCCGATCTGACGCTGGGCCATCGCCATCCGCGTCGTCGAATCCATCAAGAGCAGCACTTCGCAACCCCGATCGCGGAAGTATTCAGCCACCGCCGTTGCCACGAAGGCGGCACGGATCCGTAACACGGGTGATTCGTCGGAAGTGCTCACCACGAGCACACTTCGCGCAAGACCCTCCTCACCGAGGTCCTTTCGGAGGAAATCCCCCACCTCCCGTCCGCGCTCCCCAATCAGCGCCACGACTATGACATCCGCTGCGGTGTAACGGGCGATCATGCCCATCAGGATGCTCTTGCCGACTCCCGTCCCGGCAAAGATTCCAAGGCGCTGACCGCCGCCCACCGTGTGCATGGCGTCGATTGCCCGGATTCCGGTCGGGAGGGCTTCCCCGATCGGCGTCCGGGCCAGTGCCGGTGGGGCGTCGCTGAAGACCGGGTAGTGGGCTTCCACGGTGAATTCGGTTCTGCCGCCGATCGGCCGGCCCATGCCGTCCAGCACACACCCGAGCATCTGTCGCCCGACGGGAATGTACTGCATACCGGCCGTGCTCCTCACCGGATCGCCCACGCCCACGCCGAGCGGCTCGTGCAGTGTCATTAGTATAGCCCGATCCCCGTGCGCTCCGACGACTTGCGCGGCGATCGGGTCGGCGCTTCTGCGCTCAACCCTGCAGAGCGATCCCACCGGCAAGGCAAGCCCTTCGGCGACCACAGTGAGTCCGCTCACCTCGACCACCCGGCCCGTCGTCCGGATTGTCTGGGCCTGCTCCATCAGGCAACGCTCACTCACAAACAGATCAGGCATTGCTCGGCTTTCCGCTCAACAGCAGCGATACGATCTCATCAACCTGTGTCTCGAGTGTGGCGTCGACACGGTTCCGCTCGGTTTCGACCTTGCACCCTCCGGGGGCGAGTGAATCGTCGGCCACGACGTTCACGACTCGCGACGCCTCGGCTTGCTTGAGCACCGAGTCTGCGAACATGTCGAGCGAGGCGATGTCATTCGGATGCACACGGATGGTCAGGTCCGTCTTGGACTCGACCAGACGAAGCGCGCGCCTCAGGTTCTCGACCGCTGACTCTGGATGCAGGCGACCGATCGCGAACGTGAGCTTTCTCGCCACAAGAACCGCAAAGTCGAGTTGGTCCCGCTGCGCCGCGATCATCAGATCCTCCTTGAGCGCGTCGATTTCAGCGACGGCGTTCTGCATGGCCGCGACGATGTTGGCATGCTCTTGCTCGAACCGCTTGATGGACTCCTCATGCGCGGCTTGATGCCCTTGCTCCTTTCCCTCGGCGTAGCCGTGCTCATAGCCAGCCTGGTAGCCGGACTCTTCCGCGTCGGCCAGCACACGGTCCATCCGCGCCTCGGCCTCAGCGATTATTTGCGCGGCGCGCCGCTGGGCTGCCTCCACCACCGCACGCGCTTCAGCCAGATGATCCGCCAGATCGACGGTGGAAAGTCGCCCGAGGATGCGGCCCGCCTCCTGGGCCCTGATAACGGTCGACATCACCAAACCCCTTTGATCCGCGCGACGGACGACTCGAGCAGATCATCCGTTGGCGTAGCTGCGTTCATACGATCATCTCCTTCTCGGCGCCCCGGCCGGAGATGATCAGTTCGCCGGCGTCCTCGAGACGACGAACGACGTCGACGATCTTCTGCTGCGCCATCTCGACATCGCTGACCCGGACCGGGCCCATGTACTCCATGTCCTCCTTGATGAGCTGGGCCGCCCGGTCCGACATGTTTCGGAAGATTTTCTCTCGGAGTTCTTCGCTGGCGGTTTTCAAGGCGAGCGCCAGCTCCTCGTGCTCGATGTCCTTCAGGACAACCTGAATCCCCTTGTCATTGACGAGCAGGATGTCCTCGAACACGAACATCAGGCGTCGGATCTGCTCAACCAAGTCCGGATCTTGCGATTCCAACGCCTCCAGGACACCCTTCTCGGTGGAACGGTCGGAGAGGTTGAGCATCTCAGCCACGGCCTCCACGCCACCCACCTTCTGAAAGGTCTGCGAAACGACGCCCGAAAGGCGCATCTCCAACCCCCGCTCGACCTCTTTGATGACCTCAGGGTTGGTGTTGTCCATATTGGCAATGCGTGCCACCACCTCGAGCTGCTTCTCAATGGGCAGGCCCGCCAGTATCTCGGCGGCCTTCCCGGCCGTTACGTGGGACAGGATCAACGCAATCGTCTGTGGATGCTCATCTTGAATGAATGTCATGAGGTTGTCGGCATCGGTCTTGGACAGGAATGCAAAGGGCCTCTTGAGGACATCCTGCTCGATGAGCTTCATGAGGTTGTGGGCATGCTCAGGCGAAAGCGCCTTTTCCAGAAGCGCCCGCGCATATGGCATGCCGCCCTGCTTGAAGTACTGCCGCGCCAGCGCCAGATTGTAGAACTCCTCGATCACCTCCCGACGTTGCTCCGCGTCGATGGCTTCGAGCTGCGCAATCTCCCGGCTGATGTCCTCGACCATCTCCTCGTCCATATTGCGCAGCACGGCAGCGGAGCAGTCCTTGTCCAGGGCGATCAACAGGATCGCGGCTTTGGTGATCCCCTTGATCGCTGGAGCGTCTGGGTTTGAGGGAGACGGTTCGTTCTGCTTGCCCATTCCGGGTTCCTAAGTCAACTCTCCTCGATCCACCTGCGGAGCAGGTCCGCGGTCCCCGCCGGATCCGCCTGTACTACTTTGGACACTTCTACCGCGAGCTCCTGTTGGCGCAAGGTATCGGCATCGACCTCCCTGCCGGCCAGCAAGCTCTCCGAGACTTCCGCCTGCCCCACGGGCGCCGGGCCGACGGTCAGGAGAGGCTCCTCCTCAGGTGGTCCTTCGGTGGCGAGCCTGGACTTCCTGCCCGGCGCAATCGACTCCGTCGACCTGCGAACGACCCGCATCATCATAAGCAGGCTCATGAGCGCCAGGATGGCCAGGCCCGCCTGCGGCCCGTATGTGCGGAGGAGTCCCAGCGCGTCGAGCGAGTCCCCGCCCTGTTGAGCAAGGGCCAGCCCGCCCGGGGCACGACTCCACATGCCACCATCCGCCGTCCACTCCATATCCGGATAAACGTCGACGGCCACATCGTCCGGATTCCCGGCCATGACGATTCGCTCAACGCTGGCCTTGACGCGCGCGGTCTGCTTGTCGCGAACGTCTGCGAACTCCGGATCGTCGTCCTTAGGCGCATCCGTCGCTTCCGGATATTTCGCCCTGAAGACACTGACGATGAAGCTCCGGGGAATTCCGATGGCCGCCGTCACCTTCTTGGTTGCAAACGGCATCTGTTCGATGGTTTCGGTCTGGGTGCGCTTCGGCTCAAAGTTTTCGACCGTTGTCTCTTCCGTGGAGTTGGATTGTCCCGGTCCGGATG
>JBARRC010000553.1:0-2436 GCA_049644045.1 Phycisphaerae bacterium | reverse complement strand
CCGGCCCAGATCCCAGCCGATCTGAAGCACTGAACCCGGGCCTTCGCCGCCCAACGCTGTTACGACGAGCACGAGCGGCACCACCGCGATGTCCTGGAGGAGCAGGATGCCCAGCGCGTTGCGGCCGTGGACGCCGTCGATTTCCGCACGGCTCACGAGCAGACGCAACACGCAGGCGGTGCTGCTCAATGCAATCATGGCGCCGACTGCCAATGCCGGGCGCCCGCCGAGCCCCAGCGTCAGGCAGACCCCCACCGCTAAGGCGCCGGTCAAGAGCACCTGCACGGTTCCGCCGCCGATGGCGATCGACCCGATGCCTCGCAGCCTTCGCCAGGAGAATTCGAGGCCGATTGTGAACAGCAGCAACGCCACGCCGAGTTCCGCGATCGTAGCCACCGCCTTGTGATTCGGCATCAGATCGAGCGCATTGGGACCCAGCAGCGTCCCGGCGAGCAGGTAGCCGAGGATCGCGCTCTGCTTCAGTCGCTCACACAGCGAGCCCAGCAGCATCGCTGCCAGCAGCAGAATCAATACATCCAGCAACGCCGTCCAGAGATTCACAAAAACGTCCGCCTATGGGTGCCTCCCGGTGGTGACCCCTACCGAAATATTGTGGAAAACCCACAAACCACGAATACATCGAGGTCTGGTTACTCTCTTCTTTCTTCTTGGTTCATCTTCAACATCTCCGGGCTGGCCACGATCCGGTCCCCCGCCGACAGGCCGGAGGCGATTGCAACCTGGTCGCCATGCTCGCTCGCGATCTGGATGAACGTACGCTCCACGCGGTTTCCGTCGACATCCCGGTAGACAAAGGCGATCTGCCCGACACGCCGAACTGCCGACCGCGGAATCCGCAACTCCTGACGCTCGCCGAGCGGGATGTGCAGCCGACCGAACATGCCGGGAATCACACCCGGTGGGCACGGCCCCGTGACCTTGACGTGGAACGCCCGGCTCAGCACGTCGGATTCGGGAACGATCTCGCTAATCGTACCTTCGCAATGCAAGTCCAGGGCCTCAAGCGTCACCGGCAGTTGCTGCCCGACCTGCAGGCTCGTAGCCAGCGACTCGCGGACCGTCGCGACCAGTTGCAGCCGATCGAACAACCGGAGCACGGTCTGACCGGGCCGCACCATGTCCCCGACATCAACCGCCTTGTCGATTACCACACCGGTAAGTGGTGACCGGATCGTGGCATAGCCGATGACCGCTTCAGCCTCGCGAAGCGCGCTGAGAGCCTGCTCGTGATTGGCTTTGGCGGCATTGAGCCTGTTGGTGGCCGTGGTGAATTCGAGTTCGCTCGCCGAGTCTCCGGCCCGCAAGCGCACGATCCGATCGTAGTCGGTCTGGGCCTGATCGAGTGCCGCCCGGGCGGCATCAACAGCCGCCTGCGCCTGGCTCACGCGGGCCGCCAAATCGCCCTTCTCCAACTCGACCAGAACCTGACCCTGCTCCACGCGCTGACCCGCCTGAAAATGAACAGCCAGCACCCGAGCCATGATCTTCGCGCCGACCTCCGTTTCGTGAGCGGCTCGAACGGTCCCCACCGCATCCTCCGCGAGCGGCACCGTCACCGGCTCGACGGTCATCGTCCGCGCCTGTCCCAGCGGCCGGACACCAACCTCTGTGGGACCGGGCTCGATCTTCTCGTGAAACCCACCGGCCAGCCAGATCAGCAGAACGACGATGCCACCGACGGAGATGAGAATCACCGCGCCGGTTCGCATTAGGTGAATCCACGCTCTCATGGCCCAGACTCCTGTTAACCGTTAACCGTCAACCACAGTCGCCAGGATCGCCGCCTCATCCCGGGCGACCTTGTTGCCCATTACTCTTGCGATGTTACCACCGAACATCTTTTCCACCAGCCCGGTGTTCACCTTCCCCTTCCGAGAACGCCCGTTGTCCGCTTCCGCGGTGTTTCCTAACAGTACAGGGGCTGTCGATTTACTCGCGGGTTCGGGAGGGGGATGTGTGTCCCCCGCAGCGGCGGCGGCGCGAGTTCACCCGCGCTCCGTTCCTGCCTACGAAACGCCTGCTGAAACAGAGGGAGGCATCGGCACCAGCGCTGACTCTCAAACGGCTCTACGCGGATATCTGGTCGGGGTCGTTTCCGGCTCTCGTGACGAAGCAAGTTCGCGATCGCGACCTTTTCTACAGCTCGTACTTGCAGACGTATCTCCAGCGCGATGTGAAGGATCTGGCGCAGGTCGGCAACGAGGCGAATTTCATCCGCTTCCTGAGGGCCTGTGCGGCGCGCACGGGGCAGATGCTGAACCTGACGGACCTCGCCCGCGATGCGGATGTGGCGGTGAACACGGCCAAGAACTGGCTCTCGATCCTTCAGGCCAGTTTCCAGGTGCTGCTGTTGCAGCCGTATCACACGAATGTCACCAAGCGCCTGGCAAAAAGACCGAAGCTGTACTTCCTCGA
>JBARRC010000552.1:0-10702 GCA_049644045.1 Phycisphaerae bacterium | reverse complement strand
GGACCACGGATGCTGGGTCGAGATGGGAATCTCGACCCGACGCGAGTAGAATTCCTATCTTTGGGCAGTGGGGAACGGATTCCCCCGCCGTAGGTGCGAGAAAGGATTCTCGCACCAGCGGATTCTCGCCGGGTGCCATGGGCAAACTTGTTTGCCCGTGCTCATTCGATCGCCGACACGGGCAAGCTATCGCTTGCCCATGCCACCCATCGAGTGAAGCGGCGTTGACCGGTTTTGCCCGACGTGCTACGGTCGATGCAGATGGTTCGTTCCAATCATGCAATGATCGGTGGACATTCTCGTGTAAATCGATGTGTGACGATCGCGTGCACTGTGGTCCTGAGCGGTTGCGCATCGCAGGACCATGCACCGGCCGGCTCCGTCGCCGCGGCCTGGGAGAGACAAGGGCGCACCGAGGCCTCACCCGCGAGAGCAGACGATGCACGCCCGGTTGCGAAGGTTGCCAACGGCGCTCGAGAGGACGCGACGAGCGATCCGCCCATCGCGACGGTTGATGGTCGGCGTATTCCGCGCAATCGCGTCGTGGATCTGCTCTTGCGATCCCACGGCGCCAGCGCGTTGGAGCAGCTCATCGGACTCGAAACGGCCGCAACGGCGGCTACAAAAAAGGGTTTGACCATCACGCAAACGGACGTTGGCCGCGAGTATGACCGGGCCTTGCGTCGCCTGGCCGACCCGCTGTCACCCGTAACACCGCAGACTTTCGACCGCAAGGCCGCACGGCGCCTGCTCGAAACGGTCCTTGTCCAGCGGAACATCTCGCGCGAAGAGTTCGACCTCATCATGCGTCGAAACGCGCATCTGCGAAAGATCGTCGAGTCGGAGCAAGTCTTTACGGAGGAGCAGCTCCGGCGCGAGTTCCGGCGAGTTTACGGCAAACGCGTGCGGGTACGTCATATCCAGCTAGCGACCCTCCGCGAGGTTGAGCAAGTGAAAGAGCGACTCGCTGATGGTGAGGGTTTCGGCGAACTGGCCGCCCGCTACAGTGCCAACACGGCGAGCGCGAAGGCCAACGGCCTGCTTGACCCTTTTTCGGCCGAGGACGAGGAGCTTCCGGCACTGTTTCGGCAGGTGGCTTTCACCCTTAAGCCGGGCGAGGTGTCGAGCGCCGTGCGGGTCGGTGAGTGGTACTATCTAATCAAGATGGAGAAGCTGCTACCACCGGAGAACCGCGATTTCGAGCAGGTTCGCGGTGAACTTGAGCGCACGCTGCGCGAACGCGTCACTGACCCGGCCATGTTCCAGCTCTTTGAGAAGCTGTTTCAACAGGCTACCATACAGATACACGATCCGGTTCTGAAGGAAGCGTTCGACAAGAAGCACCCGGATCGCGTTCGCTGAGAAGCATGAGAGGAGAACGATGTGGCTGAGCCCAAGCGTTATCCATCAATCCTGATGTTCGGGTGCCCTGGTTCCGGCAAGGGCACACAGGGGGTCGTACTGGGAGAGATGCCGAATCTGATCCACCTCGCGATGGGGGACATCTTCCGCGGCCTCGACAAGACCTCCGACATCGGTCGGGAGTTCCTGTCCTATTCCACGAAGGGGCAGCTCGTTCCCGATGAGTTGACGGTGCGCGTCTTTCGCCACCACGTGGAAGAACGAATCGAAGCCGGTGAAATCGACCCGTCGTATCACACGCTGATCCTCGACGGGATTCCGCGTACGGTGTCACAGGTCGAGCTGCTCACCGAGGTCATCAACGTCAAGCGGGTGGTTCACCTGGTCATGGATGATCGCGACGCGCTGATCGCGCGGCTGATGGGTCGGGCCAAAAAGTCCAACCGCCCCGACGACGCCGATCGAAGCGTCATCGAAAACCGCATCGAGGTCTATGAGCGCGAGACAGTGCCGGTGGTCGAGGCGTATCCCAAGAAACTGATCGCTCGCGTCAACGCCGATCAGCCGCCGCTGGCTGTGCTCCGCGATGTAGCGGATTCTCTGGTCGGCTTCGTGTCGGCGAAGATATAAGCTGGCGTTGTGGGACAGGCTTTCCAGCCTGTCGTTGACCGACTGGAAAGTCGGTCCCACAACCATGACATCACGGTGAATACGAACACTTCAACGGATGCAACACATGCCGGCGGCGAACCGGTGGGTGCCTTTTTCCCGGGGTGTCTTGGGACGTTCGCAGCCGAGTTCGATCGACGGTTTGAGGAATACCTCGTGCCGGACGGGGACGCTCCGGCCGAACTGGTTGAAGCGATTCGCTATTCCGCGCTGGCGCCGGGCAAGCGGATCAGGCCATATCTGGTGACACGTTCCTGTGAGCTGGTCGGGGGAAGTCGTAACGATGTCTGGCCCGTTGCCGCCGCCGTCGAGTGCGTCCACGCATTCAGTCTGATCCACGATGATCTGCCGGCGATGGACGACGATGATCTTCGTCGAGGCCGGCCGACATGCCACAAGCAGTTCGGCGAAGCCACGGCGATTCTCGCCGGTGACGCGCTGGTGGTGCTGGCCTTCGAGTTGTTGGCGCGCCATGTTGCCGATGAGCCGCCGGCGGGCCGGATGGTACTGGAACTCGCCACCGGAGTAGGATGGGTGGGGATGATCGGCGGTCAAACAGCCGACATCCATGGAGAGGGGAAACCGCCGGTGCTTCAGCTCGTTCACTACATCCATGAGCGCAAGACGGCGCGCCTGTTCGAAATCTCTTGCCGTCTTGGAGCGATGGCCGGGGGTGGCAACCCTGATGCGGTCACCTCCCTCGGGCATTTCGGGCAATTGCTGGGGCGGGCATTTCAAATTGCCGATGACTTATTGGACGTTACCTCCACCGCGGAGGCGCTGGGTAAGGAAGTCGGTAAGGATGCCAAAGCCGGCAAACAAACCTTCCCTCGGTGCGTAGGTAGTAGGGAGAGCCGTGCGGCTGCGCAAGATGCGATCAAGGCTGCGATCGCGGCACTGGAGCGATTCGGCCCGGCCGCGGATGACCTGCGGACTCTGGCTGAATATGTTATTGATCGAAATAATTGAAAGTTGTGAAGGTGACAGGCTGCCGCGCGGTTAGGTAGACTACGCCGTTGTGCCGAAGCTTTGGAAGCGGGCTTGAGCCCGGGTTGACGGAAGAAGCCATCGATGAGTTTGTTGGATAAGATTCGGTCACCGGCCGACGTTCGTGCCCTGCCGCTCGACCGGTTACCCACATTGGCGGAGGAAATACGCCGGCGAATTCTTGATGTCGTCGGACGCCGTGGCGGGCATCTGACCAGTAATCTCGGCGTCACCGAGCTGACAATCGCGCTGCATCGCGTCTTCGATTTCTCCAAAGACCGACTGCTGTGGGATGTCGGGCATCAGTGTTATCCGCACAAGTTGCTGACCGGGCGCAACGATCGCTTCGATACGCTCCGCCAGGCCGGCGGAATCAGTGGTTTTCCCAGCACTAGCGAAAGTGAGTACGACCTGTTCAATGTGGGTCACGCCGGAACGTCGATCGCGACGGCCGTCGGGATGGCCCGGGCGGACCAATTGCTCGAACGGGACCGCCGGGTCGTCACTCTCATCGGCGATGCGAGCATCGTCAACGGCGTCGCCTTTGAGGGCCTCAACCAGGCCGGAACGCTCAGGCGGCAGTTTCTGGTCGTCCTCAACGACAACGAATGGGGAATCTCTCCCACGCAGGGCGCGGTCGCGGAGTATCTCGCCAAGTTCCGCGCGAGCGAATTCTATGACGAGGTCAAGGAGCACACCAAGAAACTGCTTCCCAAGCTGCCGCTGCTGGGCAAGCCCGTCTATGAGATGATCGCCCACCTGAAGGAGGGCATCAAGGCAACGATGTCACCGGGGCAGATGTTTGAGGCGCTGGGCCTGCAATATGTCGGGCCGGTCGATGGTCACAACATCAAGTACCTCATCCAAATACTTGATGTGCTCAAACGGGCCCCCCGCCCCGTGCTTCTCCATGTCCATACCGTGAAGGGGAACGGGTATGAGTGGGCCACGGCCGAGCCGGGCAAATACCACAGCCCCCAGCCGTTCGTCGTTCAGGGCGGCAAGGTGACCCTCAAAAGCGGTAGCGGCAAGAGCTGGACGACCGCTTTCATGGAATCACTGATCGACCTGGCGGAGGAGAACGACAAGATCTACGCGCTGACGGCCGGGATGCCCGACGGCACCGGTCTGAGCAAGTTTCAGGAGCGGTTTCCCGATCGGTGTCGTGACCTTGGCATTTCGGAAAGCTGCACCGTCGACGTCGGTGCGGGCATGGCCAAGGCGGGTTTGCGGCCTGTCGCGGCCATCTATTCCACGTTCCTTCAACGGGCGTTCGACCAGGTCTTCCAAGAGGTCGCTTTGCAAGGGTTGCCCGTCATGCTCTGCCTTGATCGCGCAGGTGTCGTCGGCGGTGACGGGGCCGTGCATCATGGGTTCCTCGACATCGCTTACCTGCGCGGCCTGCCCGGTATGGTGCTGATGGCGCCCTGCGATGAGGTGGAGCTGCACGACGCGATGAGGTTCGGCCTCACGCTGGATCAGCCTTGCGCGATCCGCTATCCACGTGCCAACGTGCCCGCCCCGATCCCGGACTGCCCGCGCTATGAGCTTGGCAGATCACGCCGCCTTCGCGATGGTGACGATGCAACCGTTCTGTGTTATGGTGTTTCCGCTATTGATGCGATGGCGGCTGCGGAGATGCTGGCCGAAAGCGGTATCGAAATCGCCGTGGTCAACGCCCGATTTGCCAGGCCCGTTGACCGTGCGATGGTCGAGGCGGCGTTTGGGTCCGGTGGCTCGGTGGTGACCGTGGAGGATCACTCGGTGGCCGGCGGGTTCGGGTCAGCCGTTCTGGAGACTGCCCAGGAGATGGAGCTCAGTGCAGCACGGGCCGTCCGCTTGGGGATACCGGCCGACCGGTTCGTTGCGCACGGCTCGCGGGCGGGACAGTTGGCGGAATGCGGTATCGACGCCACGGGCATCGCATCGACGGTTCGTTCACTTGTCGAAACAGGGGAGCGGAGAAAATCGAGCCACAGACTTCAACCCGCGCCTACGACCACGCGAGTCAAAAGACCTATGGCTCATTTTCCGTGAGGATGTGGCTTGTCCCACTCTTCATCAACCCGGCACGTCCATTTCCATTCCAACCCGGATAAACCCGACGCTGCGGCCGCGCTTGAGGATTTGCAATCGTTCGCCGCCTCACGCTGCCACGTGGTCGGTTCAAGCTTCGGGGTTAAGGGTTGTGCAGCCGCCGGTGCGGGTTCGGATCGGATCATCGTTCTAGGCGGCGATGGGACGCTGATCGGCGTGGCGCGATCACTCGGCGCGGATCAGGTTCCCCTGATCGGCGTCAATGTCGGCAAGCTCGGGTTCCTGGCGGAATTCTCCATCGAGGAACTCAAGAAGTGCTTTAGTCGCGCCATATCCGACGACACGATCATCAGTCGACGCACGATTTTGCAGGTTACCGTCCAACACAATGGCGGTGTGCGCGACACGAGCCTGGTGGTCAACGACTGCGTGATTCAGGCCGGCCCGCCGTTTCGGATCATCAAACTCGGCATCTCGATCAACGGCGAGCACCTCACCGACGTCGGAGGCGACGGTCTGATCATCTGCACGCCGAGCGGCTCGACGGCGCACAATCTGTCAGCCGGCGGACCGATCCTACAACCGGGCGTTGTTGCCATAGTATTGACACCTCTTTGCCCGCATTCGCTTACCCACAAACCGCTGGTCATCGAGCGCGAATCGGTGATCGACATTCTTGCCCACGAAGTGAACGAGGGAACGACGGCGATCATCGACGGCCAGGTGACCTTCCTGCTCCAACCGGGCGACCGTGTCACGATCCGCCGCTTCGACACTGATCTTCTGCTCGTACACAACCCCGCCTACGCCAAGTGGCATAACCTGGTGAAGAAGCTGCACTGGGGCCAGGCGCCGAGCTACGGATGATGGAAGCCGTCAGTGACCGGGTCGGTCCATTCGAAAGGCCCGATGTGGACAGGTGGCAGCGTAGTGAATAAGTCAACACTTTATGGTATGCCGTCATCTGGCGACACTCTATCTGGGCTCTTGTCATTGTGTGAGTTTTCGGTTGACGATCGCGAGCTAAGATACGATAATACTGTGGCAATATTTGATCTGCTTGGGTGCGTCCCAGGCACGAGTTTGTGAGCGGGGGGCTGCGTGTCCCCCGCATTTTTTTGCACGGATTGCCGAGATGGCCAAGCGAGCTTGCGTGTTTGTGGATGGAGAGAACTTCCGCCACGCCATCGGCGATCTGTTTGAGAACTTCGATCGAGCCGATTATCTGCCCAAAAAGGCATCGTGGGCGGAGCTTTTCGATTACCTAGTCACGCAAACGGCGCACGCCGTTACCTGCTCTGACATAGAGCGGGTTCGCACCTACTGGTATGTAGTGGCGCACGTCGACTTCTTCCCGTATAAATTTCCCGATGCTGAAAGGCAAACAGAGAACCTATTACGGGTACTCGGCAAAGATCGTCAGCTCAAGGACGAGCTTGAGGCGTTGCAGGGTGCTCGCCGGATCGAGCGAATGAAGCAGGTAGTAGACGATCTCCGGGGTCGTCAAACTCGTATGAACAATCGCTTCAACGGCTGGGTTACGCTGCAAAACGGGATTGCGTTGCGCCATCCGGCAATAGAATTCCGGCGCGCTGGAGCGATCCGCTACGATCTGTTTACCCATTCGTTTGGTCAAGAAAAAGCTGTCGACGTGAAGCTCGCGATCGATCTCCTTAAACTCCGGGACATCTACGATATAGCCGTGATTGTCTCTGGGGATCAAGACTATGTCCCCGCTGTTGAAGTGGTAAAGGACCTCGGAAAAACCGTCGTCAACGTGGCATTTGAAACCCGAGGGGGCAAACTCCTGCCGGGAGGCGCGCGTCGGCTGAATCAGATCACCGACAATAGCCTTCGCATCAAGTACCCCGACCTATCTCGTTACTTGTTCCCAGCATAGCCCCACAAGGCAGCGTGGCTTATTGCCATGGACCTGCGGAGGCCCGGACGGCGCGCAAGCATCACGCTGGATGCACAACAATCACGCAAACAAAGAAATGAGGATCAAAAAAGCGTAAGGTCCCCGCCTTACCAGCGCCGCCGCCGCAACGCTACAAACGCCCCCAACGCAAGCAGTGTTAGCGTCACAGGCTCGGGGACATAAGTGCCTCGCAACGTGTAGGAACCGAAACAGCCGGTTCCTAGAGGAGCGTCGTCGATGAAGACGAGGATCCAGGCAGCCGGCGGCGCAGTTCCGCCGGGGCCACCAACGTACGTGGCGAACCCCAAGTCGTTCCCGTTGAAGAGACCCTCCGGCCGGTACATACCCGACATAATCGGCTCGGTCGGGAGCGTCGTCCCAGCGTCGGAGAAGGTGAGATCCACAGCTGTGATCGCCGTACTCCCGCCGAGGTCGGTCATGATTTCGATCACGTGGCCGAAGGGATCGATCAAGTAGACATCCATATCTTGCGGTTCGTCGTGCGAAAGTCCGAAGATGTCCAACTCTATCGATTCAATCTTGACGATGTCGGGCGTCATGAAAAGGGGAAACACCCCGAGCCAATCGTCGGGAATGTTACCGCCCGGCGCCGTAAACGTGAAATTCCAAGGCGGCGGACCGCCAACAGTTGCCGTCGGAAACGCCAGGAAACCAACAATCAATACCAGCACAGATGCCGTTTTCATCCCTTCCATCCTCCACGTTGCGTGGGTCATATCGGGTAAGAGTTCCACCTAACCTATACGCTTGATGAACACCCCTGCGCGGCTGGATCGCCGATACGCGCAGCCACCCGCCGCCAATACTTCTAGCCTTACCTCGCAGTATAGACAAGTTGGGCAAAGCGATCAAGGCCAAAAGGTGTACAAAAAAATAATGCTTCAACCTCTCGACCGACCGGGTTACCCAATCGTCCCCGGACTTCGTCCAAGGCCTCAATGGCCATTGTAGATTTATAGGACGTAATCCTCGCCTCACCATCATACAAACGCGCCCCATAACCGCTCGGCAAATCGCTGGACCGAGAATCCCTTCTCGGTCCTCTGATAGGTGCCGAGAAAGGATTCTCGGCACAGCGTCACACCAAACACGGCCGGAAAGATCAGCGCCGAGATTGCCCCGTCCTCTCCCGCCGCGACTCCCCCTTGCCGCCGTCCAGCCTGGACGGGGTCTGCCCATCATCATCACCTGGCCCGGTATGACCGGCGGTGAAAGCACTGATGTCGTTCGTGTTGAGCAGGCCGTCGCCGTTCAGGTCTGCCACGCCCAGGCGACTCAGCCCGCGGCGCTGCAGCTCGCGGACCGAGATTTCCGTGATTGGCGGCGTCGGCGCAGAACTCGTGTCGCCCGGACAGCATGAGTCCTTGCTCTGGGCAAGGAAGTTTCCGAGGATGAACGAGAAGTCCACACTATCGACAAACCCGTCGCCGTTGATATCGGCATGTGGCCCCGGTGCTCCGCACATCGTATCCACGGTGGCCATGCTCAGGTACTCGTTCACAAACGTGCCGAAGTCCAGAATATCGATCACGTCGTCACCGTTGAGGTTGCCACCGACCAACCAGTTTCCATCGACGAACGGATCGCCTTGGAAAACAGCCCGGTAGTTTGTACCCACGACCTCTATGTCGGCGACCGCCCGCAACGTGTGCAGCGGATCACGCGCCGTGATGCAAATGTACTGACCTGCTGGAATACTCGCCATCACCTGGCCGGCGTAGCCCGGCAGGTCCCAGGGCGGGCCGAAGACGAGGACAGCCGCGTCGACCAGCGGAGCTTGCACGCAGTCCGAATACAATTCGAACTCGATACACCGCGAGATCGACACCGGTACGATGATCGGCGAGAGCTGAACCTCAACCTCCAGGGTCGTGCTCGGGGCGACGGTCACCGTGAACTGACAGACCCGCGTCACGCCACAGGAGTTGGTGGCCGAGCAGGTGATCTGCGTGATACCCTGCGGGAATTCGCCGCCGGTCGGCAATACCTGGTCACTGATATCCACGCTCGATCCGACGCCGACGGCGCCGCTTTCCCAATAGATCGCGGTGCACGCAGGATCGAATGGTAGATCCCCGTCACAGTTGTCCGTCGCTTGCATCCGGGGCCACGTTACCACGGCCGTGGCCATGTCCGCATCCGAGTTCACCACGACATTCGGGGGACAATTGATCTGGGGCGGGCTCCCGTTGATGTTGAAGTTGCCCGTGCAGCATTCCAGGTCGGGCGGGACCAGCGCATTTCCATCAGCGTCGGTCAGGCGGGTGTGCAGCGGGTTGGCGTCGGGCAGGAAGCAGACACCTTCCACCTCGCATTCGGTCGTGGCTATAAAGGTCAGAGTCGCCATAACCGCCGGTCCAGCCGTACCCGTACCTCCAATCGTGATACCCACGGCGTAGAAGATGGTACCGTTGACCTCGTCGACAATCGATGCGAACACCATGCTGAACGGCGACGTTGGATCGAACGCTGCACCCGGGTTGATGGACACGAAGTCGAGCGCAGCCGGGTCGTACCCGATGTAGAACCCACCGCCAACGATTTCGGACGGGGCGTTGTCGAGCACGACATTCACAACGATCTGGTCGCCCAGCGAGTAGCAGTTGTCGACGGCAAGCGGGCCGTCCACGGCCTCGAGGCAAAGGCTGATCTCTTCCCCCGGGCAAACGCAGACGCCGCCGACACAAAGCGCACCAGGCGGACAGTCGCTGACGTTGATGCAAGTAATCGGCGTGTTCGTGCAGGCACCATCAACGCAGGCGTCGATCGTGCAATCATCGTCGTCGTCACAATCGTCGTCCGTGAAGCAATCAACACAGCGATCGTTCTCCTCGTCACACAATTGCCCCGGACAGGGGTCGTTGGCGCCTGTACACGTGCCATCCGAGCACACGTCGTCAGCCGTGCAGAAGAACCCGTCATCACACGGAGCCGTGTTGTTCGTGTGCACGCACCCGCTGGCTGAGTCGCACGAGTCCTCGGTGCATACGTTGCCGTCCTCGCACTCCGGCGGCGGACCGCCCACGCATGCACCGCCTGAGCAGGTGTCATTCGTCGTGCAGGCGTCGCCGTCGTCACAGGAGGCCGTGTTGTTCGTGTGCACGCAGCCCCTGGCGGACTCGCACGAGTCGTCCGTGCAAACGTTGCCGTCGTCGCAGTCCGGCGGCGGACCGCCCACGCACGCACCACCCGAGCACGTGTCATTGGTCGTGCAGGCGTCGCCGTCGTCACACGGAGCCGTGTTATTCACGTGACGGCACCCGAGCACCACATCGCAGGAATCGTCGGTGCAGACGTTGCCGTCGTCGCAGTCCGGCGGCGGGCCGCCCACGCACGTGCCGCCCGAGCAGGTATCGTTCGTCGTGCACGCGTCCCCGTCGTCACAGGAGGCCGTGTTGTTCGTGTGCACGCAACCGATGGCTGAGTCGCACGAGTCATCCGTGCAAACGTTGCCGTCATCGCAATCCGGCGGCGGACCGCCCACGCATGCACCGCCTGAGCAGGTGTCATTCGTCGTGCAAGCGTCACCGTCGTTACAGGAGGCCGTGTTGTTCGTGTGCACGCAGCCGGTGGCTGACTCACACGAGTCGTCCGTGCAAACATTGCCGTCGTCGCAGTTCGGCGGCGGACCGCCCACGCACGCACCGCCCGAGCACGTATCATTCGTCGTGCAAGCGTCGCCGTCGTTACACGAGGCTGTGTTGT
>JBARRC010000551.1:0-1514 GCA_049644045.1 Phycisphaerae bacterium | reverse complement strand
TTTGACCACTGCGACTGCGGGAGTGTTCAATGCGGCAGCGGGTGCGGGACCGTTGGCGGCTGATCAGGTGCTGACTGCGCTTACGGCTTCGACTAAGTTTCTGGATGCGACGCTCGGGGGTGTTGCGTTGACGGATCTGCAGACGGCTGCGACGCTCTATGCGAGGTGCGGAACTCCACAGGGAGTGGCTGCGACCGCTGACTTCTACGTGTTCGGTCGGAGACTTGATTGATGCGTGTTGATCCGAACATTGTCTATGATGGGTTCAGGCTTGTAAACCAAGGGATCAACTCCTCGGTCCCGGCGCACATCCTTGAGTCCACTCAGTATGCTTGGGCCAAGAACATCACGTTCCGCGATTACACGCCCAAGACCAGGCCGGGTTGGATCAAGCGGGAGCTCCAGTTCCTGGCTGCTGATGGGACGACGGACACGAGCCTGGAGACGAACTTCACGGATTACATTTTCCAAGGGGCAACTGTATTCGAGAAACAAAACGAAATTGTTGCATCGGTAGGCGGCAGACTATTCCGCATTGATCTCAACAGTTACGAAGTTCTCGATATAACCACCACCTCTGACGTTAATAACCCTCAGCTCTATAGAGCTTGGTTTTGTGAAGCGGATCGCTTCCTTGTTGTTCAGGATGGACAGGCTGCTCCTTGGATCTACGATGGCGGGTTGAACCGACGCAGCGACACGCTGGGGGTTGGCGGGACACGCGAAGTGCCGGTTGGCACGGCGATGGCCTATTCGCAGGGTCGCATGGTGGTGGCGTTGCCGGAGGGCACGAGCTTTGTGATCGGTGATATTGTGGGTGGGCCGAGCGGCACCTACGGCTACGATTTCAAGGATGCGCTGCTGAAGTTCACCGAGAACGACATCATTGGGCAGGGCGGTAGCTTCACGATCCCCACGAACGCGGGGAACATTACGGCCATCGCGCCCATAGCTGTAACGGATACGAGCACCGGGCAGGGCCCGACGCAGCTGTTCACGACGAACGCGGCGTTCTCGATTAACACGCCCAGCGAGCGGGACACTTGGGCGTCGGTCAATTACCCGATTCAGACCTACTCGCTGATCAAGAATGGTGCACTGAGCGATCGGAGCACCGTGCTGGTGAACGGTGACATCTGGATGAGGGCACTCGATGGGGTGCGGTCGTTGATGGTGGCGAGGCGGGACTTCGGCACCTGGGTCAACACTCCGGTGTCCAGAGAGGTGGAAGCGGTCATTGGCGCGGACACGCCGGATCTGCTGGCCTACGGTTCGGCGGCACTCTTTGACAATCGACTTTTGATGACAGCACGGCCCTACCCAATTTTCGAGCACGGCGTCGCGCACGAGGGCTTGGTGGTGGTGGACTTTGCACCGATCAGCTATCTGGGGGCACAGCCCAACCCGGTATGGGAAGGTGTCTGGACCGGACTCCGCATCTTGCAGGTGCTTTCGGGCACTGTGAACGGTGAGGAGCGGTGCTTTATCTTCTCACTGGATACGGGCAACAACAT
>JBARRC010000550.1:0-18323 GCA_049644045.1 Phycisphaerae bacterium | reverse complement strand
CGTATCGTTCATTTTCGCAGTACGGGAGATGGCCGGCCGGACACGATACGACGAGCCCTCTACCGCAAGATCATGCGGCGTTTGGCTGACAAGCACGCGACTGCGATCGTGGCCGTCTCTCGGGCCGCCATGGAACATGCCTGGGGCGCGCGGTGGCAGCGTGATCCACGTGCCCGGGTGATCTACAACGGCCTTGACCTGACACCGTTTCGCGACCTGCCGGCGGACACCGCGGAGGTTCGTTCCGAGCTCGGTGTGCCACGTGATGGCCTGCTCGCCATCAACGTCGGTCGGATTGACCCGCCGAAGGCTCATGACGTGTTGCTCGAAGCCGCCGCGCAGGTGATCCGGCAGGAGTCCCGGTTACACCTGCTGATTGTCGGAGACGGTTCGTTGCGACAGGAGATGCAAAGGAAAGCACGGGACCTTAACATCCACAAGAACGTGCATTTCCTGGGCATTCGCGACGACGTGCCACGGCTGCTTATTGCCTCGGATTGTTTCGTGCTCTCCTCCCGGCGTGAAGGCTTGCCCGGTGCCCTGTTGGAGGCCATAGCCGCCCGGCTTCCGGTCGTTGCGATCGATTTACCGGGCATCCGTGAGGTCGCCGAGCATACCAAGCTCATCACCATGGTCCCCGTGGAAGACCCTTCGGCGCTGGCGTCCGCTCTCTTGGGTACGCTCAAGCAAACCGGCGATCGCTCCGCTGTGCCGACTCCCTTTCCTTCCGTGTTCGACCTACAATCATGTGCTGACAATGTCCACGGCATGTACTTGCGTGCTTTGGATCGTGAGCAAACCGTGTAACAGGAGTGCTATTGTGGCAATCCGGCGACACCATGGCGGTTTTCCCATCTGGAAGATGATCCCACGACTTCGCGCACTTGTGGTCGCGTCTCTCATCCTGCCCGCATGCTCCGCCCGGGCCGATGTTTTGTTGGAACGACGCGCCCGCGACGCGATCAACCGGGCCACAAAGTTTCTTTGCTCGATCACGACCCACGGTGGCTACGCGGGCATCTATGCCCTCGACCTGAGCGAACGCTACAGCGAAAGCCTCCGTAACCGGATTCCCCCATCGAAGGTTTGGATTCAGCCGCCGGGTACGCCCGCGGTCGGGGAGGTCTTCCTCCGCGCGTATCGACTTACGCGCGACCGGACATACCTCGATGCAGCCCGAAACGTTGGACGCTGCCTCGCCTGGGCACAGCGCGAATCCGGCGGGTGGAGTTACCTGGCCGACATGAAAGACTTCCGGCGCGACTTCAAGCGCCCTCCGAGAAAGCCCGGGGCCTGCACTTTTGACGACGATACCACGCAAGCTGCGGTGACGTTTCTCATGCACCTGGACCAGGTGCTCGACGAACCGTGGCTGTCCGATGCCGTTGAACTGGGTCTAAAGCATGTGCGTCTCAGCCAGTTCTCCAACGGGGCCTGGCCACAACGGTACCCTTTAAGAGGTGGATACCACGATTACTATACCTTCAATGATAAAGTCATCAATAGCTGCATCGGCGTCATGCTGGAGGCGCACGAACTCTATAGGGATAATCAATGCCTTCACAGCGCGAGACGTGGCGGTGATTTCATGATAGCATCACAATTGTCACGTCCCCGCGCAGGGTGGGCGCAGCAATACTCCCACGACATGAAACCTGCCCCGGCCCGTAACTTTGAACCGCTGGCCGTCTGCAGTCTCGTAACTGCGCGGAACATCACAACACTGTTTGACCTCTATTTATACACTGGAGACAGGAAATACCTCGATCCCATTGAACCGGCCATTGAGTGGCTGGAGAAGTCGAAGCTTGCTAAAGACCGGTGGGCACGTTTCTATGACCCGGGTACCGGTCGAGCGGTTTACGGTGATACCGACGGTAAACTGCACGACACCCTCGAGGAAATCAGTGAAGAGCGCCGACACGGCTATGCGTGGCAGGGGAGTTTCGGCATTCCGAAAGTCATTCGCCGATGGGAAACGCTTCTTCGGTCGGGGCCTGAACGGTTCCGAGCGGAGGGCTTGAAACGCTCTATCCCATCAATGAAGGAAGTCGTACGATTGGAGTCTCGGGTTGCGCGCATCATCAAAAGCCAGGACAGTCGCGGGCGATGGGTGCGTGACGACAAGATCTACATCCTGGATTTCGTCACAAACTTGAAGGTGCTATGTCAATACCTCGAAGTGCAAAAGGAGAATTCACCATAGTCACTACGCCGTAGTGTGCGGTGGTCATGGAAAGCGCCATGTGTGGGATAGCCGGTATTTGGGGCAGCGTCACCGTCGAGCGCCTGAAGGCGATGGCGGATTCGCTGCGCCATCGCGGTCCCGACGACGAAGGTTACTGGACCTCGCCCGAAGCCGGCATCGGACTCGCGCACCGGCGACTATCCATCATCGACGTTGGTGGCGGGCGACAGCCGATCTCAAATGAAGATGGCCGCATCATCACCATCTTCAACGGCGAGATTTATAACTACCGCGAGCTGCGCGAGGACCTGCTCGCTCACGGGCACCACTTCAAGACGCAAAGCGACACGGAGGTAATCGTTCACCTCTACGAAGAGTGCGGGACGGATGTGGCGACGAAGCTGCGGGGCATGTTCGCGATCGCAATCTGGGACGATGCTCAGCGGCAGCTCGTTTTGATCCGCGATCGCGTCGGCAAAAAGCCCCTCTACTATAGTGATGCACGGGGCGAGTTCGTTTTCGCCTCGGAAATCAAGGGAATCGTGGCGGGATCGCAAGCTCCGTTTGCGCTCGACGAGCAAGCGGTGGCTGACTACCTCACCTGGGCGGCCGTACCGGCACCAAGCACCATCTATCGCGAGGTTCGCAGCGCCAAGCCGGGTGAGCTGATGGTCATTCGCGACCGCCGCGTGGCGCAAAGGGAGATCTACTGGAAGCCGCAGATGCTTCCCAAGATTCAGCTCCCGCGAAAAGAAGCCGTTGACCGTATCGACGACCTGTTGCGTGAGGCGGTTCGGTTGAGGCTGCGCTCCGACGTTCCCGTCGGTTGTTTCCTCTCGGGCGGCATCGACAGCGGGATCGTCACGGCCATGGCCGCCCAGGAGCACTCCGGACCACTCACGACGATTACGATTGGTTTTGAGGACGACGCGATGGACGAGCGTCCTCTTGCGAAGCTCGTAGCGCAACGGTATGGCACCGACCACCAGGAGGTGGTCGTACGGCCAGATGTGGTGAATGACCTGACGCAGATCGTTTGGAACTACGATCAGCCCTTCGGCGACGCTTCGGCCATCCCGTCATTCTATGTTGCTCAGGCTGCGCGGCGGCACGTGAAGGTTGTGCTGAACGGCGACGGCGGTGATGAGCTATTGGCCGGTTATCGCCGGTACGTGGCCGCTCGGATCAATGGGCTTATGTTGTGGGCTGACAGACCGGCGTGTCGCCCGGTGTGGCAGCTTCTGTCGCGGTTGTTGCCGGTCCCCCGCGCGTTTCGTTCGCCGTACGCGTTCGCCCACCGATGGGTGCGCGGGATGGGGCTGGACCCGGTGTCGCGCTACCTTGCCTGGACGGTAGACGGGCTGGATGAACGGGGTCTTCGCGCTCTTTGCAGGGTGAATGGGAACGACCCGCACGGTTGCTGGCTCGACCGCGTCGAGCGGAGCGATCGGTTTGTTCGCACAGCTCTTGACGGGTTGCGGGACTGCGGACTGGTCGATCGCATGTTGGGCGTGGACTCCGCTACGATCCTGCCGGACGACCTGCTGGTTAAAATGGATATCGCGACAATGGCGAACGGCCTCGAAGCGCGTTCCCCGCTTCTGGATCATGTGCTGATCGATGCCGTTACGGCCTACCCCGAGACAGTTAAACTGTCCGGCTTTCAGACAAAACCGCTGCTGCGTGAACTCGGCCGCCGCTATGTCCCTGAAGCGGTGCGGAAGGCCCCGAAACGTGGCTTCGAGGTGCCGCTGGTACGCTGGCTTCGCGGTGAGCTCCGGGGGCTGTGCGAAGACGTGGTTTTATCGCGGGACGGACTTCTTGCCGATCTGTTCGATAGGTCTGCCCTGGAACGCCTCGTGCGTGAGAAGGATGGGCTCGACCCGGCACGATGGAGCCGGCGCCTATGGAGTCTGCTGATGCTGGGGATGTGGGATCGAGTTGTCAACAAGACCCGTGCCGTGCCTGCGTCGATTCGCGGGGTCAGGGAGATGGGGTAGTGGAGGCAAACAGGTGAGGATTCTGCACGTTGCGCGGTCTGCGCGGATGTTTCTACAGTTTCTCTTGCCGGTGCTGCGCGAGCAGCGCCGCCGCGGCGATTACGTTGCGGTGGCCGGTGCTGGCGAACCGGACCTCGAGAAGTTGCGGAGTGAGGGCTTTGGCGTGTTCGATCACCGTGTTGCCAGAAGCGTGACTCCTGCCAACCTCGCAAGCGGCGCATTGCGCATTCATAGGATTGTCATCGACAATAAGTTTGAGGCAGTGGTGACCCACACGCCGATCGGCAGTGCGATTGGTAGACTCGGCGCGGCGCTCGCGGGAGCCCGGGTGGTCGTGTACTTCTGTCACGGCCTGCCCTGCGCGCCCAACCAGAATAAATTGACCTGGCTCTTGCGGCTCGGCTTCGAGCGCCTGATGGGTTGTCTGACCGATGCCATCATCGTTATGAATGACTATGACGAAAAGCTGGCTCGAGAAAGGCGCCTCACCAAAAGAGGTGGGAAGGTGCTGAGAATCGCATCGATGGGCGTCGACCTTTCCAGGTTCTTGCCCTATGATAACCGACCGGAGCGGGTTTCGCTCTTAAGGGAGCTGGGCCTCGAGGACATGGAGAAGGTGGTCGTTTCCGTCGCCTGGGTGACGCCCGAGAAAGGCGTGTACGATTACTTCCGTGCTGCGTGCCGATTGATCCATGTCCGTCCTCGGACACTGTTTCTGCTGGTGGGCGACGGTCCGGCACTGGAAGGGCTTGCCGGCGAGGTACGGCGAGCGGGTATCGGCTCGAACTTCAGGCTTCTGGGTTGGCGATCCGACGTGCACCGGATTGTGCGGGCCAGCGACTTGTTCGTACTGCCGTCGTATTATCCGGAAGGTCTCCCCGTGGCTATTATCGAGGCAATGGCCTGCGGCAAGCCGGTGATCACGAGCACGCAACGCGGGTGCCAGGACGCGGTCATAGATGGTGAGACGGGTCTGCTTGTTCCGGTTAAGGACGTGGAGAAGTTGGCGGAGTGCATCCAGCAACTGCTTGATGACGCCGAACTGACCGGCGCCATGGGCCGTGCCGGCCGGCAACGCGTCGAACGCCATTACGAACTCCACCGCTGCACCCAGCAGATTCTGGACGCACTTGAGGAGGCTTTCGCGCACGTGCGGACTTCAGGTGGCTAGGAGCGCGCCTCCCTGGGCGGATGATCACCGATGACATGATGAGGGTCGACGAAGGATGACCGGGGACGATAAGTGGCTGTACTTCAACATGCACGACCTGGTGCGGATGCGGGTCGAGGCGAGGCATCCTAGTGAGCATTCCATTCGGCTTGTGTTTGACCCCTTTCGAGTGGATTCCTTAGAAGACGCCGATCTGACGCTGCGAAGTGACGTGCCTCGCATAGGTGACCACAGCATCGCCGGTCAATCCTACCTGTTCACTGATCGGCAGGTCTTCCTCAGAGACTACCAGTTGCACCTGGTACGGGATGGCGATCGCTTTGTTATGGCGAGCACGCGGGACCTGCTGCCGTACGTTGTCCCCGTAATCCAGTGGCTGCTCTTGCAGAGGGAATGCAGCCTCGTCCACGGCGCTGCCGTGGCGATTGAAGGACGCGGCGTACTGCTTCCGGGGTGGGGGGGCACGGGGAAGACCAGCGGGATCGTCTGTTTGCTTCGGGACATGCCCGGTGCGGCCTTTCTGGGTGACGACTATACAATCGTGACATCGGACGGGCGATTGCTGGCCTTCCCGAAGGCCTTATTTATCTATCCCTATCATCACAGACTTTTCCCCCATGTTTTCAAAGCTCGGCACAAACCGCTGGTGCCACCGGCGTGTTCCGGAGTGTTGGAGTATGTCCGTACCGCGGTTCGCCCGACGATCATGGCCTTCCCCGCTCTGGAACGGATCGCCCGACGAATCACTCCCGAGCACATGCAGGTGCCGGCCCGCAAGGCGCTGCCCGACGCGGAGTTCGCCGACAGCGCGCCGCTGGAGCGTGTCTTGTTCATAGAACGACACTCCGGTACCGAGACGCAAGTCCAAGAGCTGGCCGCGGAAGAGGCCAGGCGGCGTTTGATGGGGAACTTTCACTACGAGATCGGCAGGAACGCTCGGGATCTGTTTCTGGCAGCGGTGGGCACAAGCGTGTTGGATATGGAGGCGTACTACTCGAAAATGGGCTCCGTGCTCGCGTCCGCGCTGAAGAACCGGGGTCTTTACCTCATGCGCATCGGGTCGATGACACCTACGGGGACGGGTGAGGCAATCGTGAATGCGGTCGGCGAGGTCTTGCGGCGCTGATTGCACGAAGTCGGCCTGCCAGGAGGCTATCATCGGCTTGGCCAGACACCGCGAGACCAGCATCGGGAGCTTCAACATGCGAGTTGTGGTTGCCGTGGAAGCCCGCTTCGTTGTCGTCGAAGGGAAGGTTTACTCGTCCTATCTCACATACGAGTCCTTCTGGCGGCGCTATCTTGTTGCGTTTGACTCGCTCCTGATCATCGCTCGTGCCAGCCAACGTGATCACGTCCCGGATGGACACCAGATTGTGAATGGCGAAGGTGTGCAGTTGGCTGCTCTTCCCCAGTATCAGGGTCCGCGCGAGTTCCTTGGGCGCCGAGGCACGATTCGGAGGCTGATCCGTGGTTCATTGCGTGCGGATGACGCCTGCATTCTACGCGTGCCTGGCAACATCGGGACCCAGGTGTGGAGACAACTGCCTCCCGGACGTCCCTTTGGGGTCGAGGTCATTGTGGATCCGTGGGATGAGTTTGCCCCGGGAGCCGTCAGACACATAGCAAGGCCCTTTTTCCGATGGTTGTACACGCGTAACCTGACCGCGCAATGCTGCCAGGCGGTCGCCGCGTCATACGTGACCGAGTTCGCGCTCCAGAAGCGATATCCGCCGAGCAAGGATGCCCTCACGACGCACTATTCTTCGATTGGCCTGAGCGCTGCGAACATCTGCTCGAACACGACCGCAAGAATGAAGGCGATTTCGACGATCCCTGCGCGCCTGGCCGGCGAAGAGTCACCCGTTCGGCTGGGATTCATCGGGTCTTTCACCCTGGGCCATAAGCTTCCGGACGTTCACATCAGAGCTTTGGCCCGGTGTGTCAGCAGGGGGGCCAACGTCACCTTGGATATGATCGGTGAGGGGACGATGCTCGATCGAATGAGGGGTCTAGCCCGGGAGCTGCGTGTGGAGGACCGCGTGACCTTTCGCGGTCGCCTGCCGGGCGGACAGGCAATTTTCGATGCCATCGACACGTTCGACTTGTTCCTCAACGCCACCGCCGCCGAAGGGCTGCCGCGCGTTGTCATTGAGGCGATGAGCCGCGGGTGCCCCTGCATTGCCAGCACTGTCAATGGGCATCCGGAACTGCTGGAATCGCGTGATCTAGTGCCCCCCGGCGATGTCGACGCGCTTGTTGAGGCAATCCTCAGAATGCTGAGCAATCCGAAGGCGATGGCCGAAAGGGTGAGCCGCAATATCGAAATTGCCCGGAACTATACGGAGGAGGTTCTTGCTCCCCGGCGGCGGTTGTTCTATGAGGCGCTCTGCGAGCGGACGCAGCACTGGTTGGCACGCAGGTGCTAACCCGGACCGAGTAACGCTCCGATAAGCCATTCGATCGGGGGACTGCTGCGTTTCGTGCCCGGTTGCGGCCGTGTGAAGGTTCGAGCAGCATATCCCTCGACGGCGCCTTATGCACAAGCTTAACCACGCCATCACCAACGCTCTGACCATCGATTTGGAGGACTGGACCCAGAGCGTATTAGGCCCGCAGATGCCGATCACCGATTGTGTGGTCCGCAACACCGAACGGATGCTTTCGTTGTTGGACCGGTTCGGCGTTCGGGCCACGTTCTTCGCGCTCGGCAAGGTGTGTGAGGAGTTCCCGCATCTGCTTCCAGCGATCGCGTCTGCGGGACACGAGATCGGCACCCACGGCTATGGTCACGAGCTTTTGTACAACATCACGCCCGAGCGATTCCGGAGTGATCTTAAGCTTAGCATCGAGATCATCGAGTCTCAGATCAGGTGTCGTCCGCTCGGCTATCGGGCTCCGGCCTTTTCCGTTACCCGTCAAACGCTGTGGGCGGGACCGATCATGGCCGAATGCGGCATCAAGTACTCGTCGAGCATCTTTCCGATCGCCGGTCGACGATACGGGATTTCCGACGCTCCGCGCTTTCCTCACCACTGGGAAACGTGCGACCTGGCGGAGTTTCCGATGACCACGGTAAGGCGGTTGGGCCGGAACTTTCCCGTATGTGGTGGGGGATATTTCAGGCTGCTTCCGGGGACGGTCCTTTCCGCCGCGATTCGCGAGGTCAACCACCAGGGACAGCCCGCAGCGATCTACCTGCACCCCTATGAGCTGGCGGTCAACGAGCTGACGGAACTGAGACGTCGAGGGTGGCATCTGAGCTGGAAAACCTATAGTAAGCAATCGCTGTTTCGCGGCCGCGTGCAGGGACGGCTTTGCAGGTTATTCCAGGAGTTTGCGTTCGCGCCGATGGCGGAGGTACTGGGGTTTGCGTAATGACAGACCCATCCGCGTGCTGCACGTCACTCGCCTGCCCATCACGGTGGCCGCCTTTCTGATGCCGCTGTTGCGGGAGCACCGCGTATGGCGCGGTCTGCCTGGTTGCTGTGGTATGTCATGGAGCGTATGTTGGGATGGTTCACCGAGGGTCTGATCACCATGAACCGCTACGACCACGAATTGGCCCGGGACCACCGTTTCATCCGCCGGCGCGACAGCATCCTCCGCGCCAACGGGGTAGGTGTGGACGCCGGACATTTCGACCGCCTGTGCCGCGAGACGGACGCGGGCGCGGTGAAACGGGAACTCGGGCTTGCTCCAAACGCGCCGATGGTGTTGCTCCTGGCGTGGACCCTTCCCAACAAGGGTATTCGAGAGTTTCTTGAAGCGGCGCGCCGGCTTGTCGACAATCGCGTGCCGGGCTGCTTCGTCATCGGTGGCCACGGCCCACTTGATGGGGAGATTGCCGGGTTTATCGACCGTCACGGTCTAAATGAGCGCGTTTTTCATTTGGGCTGGCGGCGCGATGCGCATCGTCTGATAGCCGCCTGCGACGTGTACGTATTGCCAACGTACTATCCGGAGGGTATGCCGGTATCCATTCTGGAGGCGATGGCCTGCGGCAGACCGGTCGTAGCCACGCGGCATCGCGGCTGCGAGGACGAAGTGGTCGATGGGGTGACCGGGCTGCTGGTCGAACCGCAGGATCCGGGCGCGCTGGCGGAGGCCATCCGCACACTCATCGAAGACCCGGACAAGGCCCGGCGCTTCGGGCAGGCGGGGCGGCGGCGGATCGACGAGGGCTTTCGCACCGACCAGAGTACACGAGCGATCCTCGCGGCGTTTGAGAAGATCACGGCCCATGGTTCCTGACACACACACGACACTTAACGAGGTCATCCGCACCTATTGGCCGATCCTCGCCTGTTCGTTTCTCGTGTCGCTGGTGGCGACACCACTCTGCCGTTGGTACGCGCTTCGCAAGAAGATCGTCGACCGCCCGGACGACTGGCTCAAACCGCATAAGAAGCCCGTCCCCTACCTGGGCGGGGTGGCGATTTTTGCAGGCTGGGCGGCCGGGGTACTGCTTGCCTTTGGACTGTTCGAACATGTGCCGGAAGAGGTGGTCGGTCCGCGGACGGCGCCCACGATGGACATGATGATGATGGTGGGCATCTTCCTGGCGGGGCTTGCCATCATGCTGCTGGGGCTGTTCGATGATCTGCGCATGGCCTCGCCGAAGATGAAGCTGGCGGGTACGTTGGTCGTGGCGGTTCTGCTGATGTTCGTCGGGCTCGGCGACGATACGATCCTGATCGTGCTGCGATCGACTGGCATCCAGCTCCATGACATGCAGCAGTGGTTAATCCTGGTGTATTCGGTGCCGCTGACGCTTTTTATCACGGTGGGGGCGTGCAACGCGACGAACCTGATCGACGGTGTCGACGGGCTTTGCTCGGGGGTTTTGGGGATCATCTCGGCGGGGTTTCTCGTGCTCTCGGTGCATCTGCACCTGTGGAGCGACTGGCATCCGTGGGACGTACAGCGCGTGACGCTGTCCCTGGCCATGATGGGGGCCGCCCTGGGATTCCTCCCCTACAACCGCAGCCCGGCGAAAATATTCATGGGCGACGCCGGGTCGATGCTGCTGGGGCTCAACGCGGCGATTCTCATCCTGCTGTTCAGCAAATCCAGCGCGATCCGGTGGCTGCTGGCCTCGCTGATGGTATTCGGCCTGCCGATCGCAGACATGACGCTGGCACTGGCGCGGCGGTGGCGCAACGAGAGGCCGATCATGCAGGGCGATCGAAGCCACTTTTACGACCAGTTGCTCGACCGCGGCTGGCCGGTGAAGCGCGTCGTCACGATCAGCTACGTATTGGCGGCGTTTTTCGCCCTGATGGGTTGCGTATCCATCACGCTACGAACGCGTTACATGATTCCGCTGTACACGTTCGTCGCCCTCGGCGTCGTGTGGCTGATCGCGAGGTTCAAAATGGTCCGGTTGGACAAAAAAGGGGACGCAGCTCGTTTACGATGAAACGAGCTGCGTTTGCACGATTCAATCGTCCCTCCGGGACTGGTGAACATCGGGACCCTATCACCCCGCGATAAATCGCGGGGCTATTCTCATTTGTCCCTCCGGGACAGCGGGTAGGTCGGGCTTGGCCCGACGCGGGATTCGATTGTCGGGCGGAGTGGGGTGGGTGCCCCATCCATCCCGGCGCTTCGCTGGTTCGGACAATCGTCTCGGCGCGTCGCCGGGATGGGTGGGGGATGGAGTGACAGACATAAGACACACACAGGTTCCAATCGGTCCCCCATCCTTCGCCCCAAGTGTCGGTACGATGACGCACGCATACGGGGGGCGAAGGATGGGGCACACACCCCGGGGCTTGTCCCCGGGGCCGAATTCCACGGTGTCGATTCCGTCACCCACAAGGGGTGACGCTATATACGAAGGATCGTTCGACGCGTCTCGATGAGTAATCCGGCCACGGTGGTGGCACCATCAGTCGGAGGTCCCTGAAGTCAACACGTACAGGTCCCCCACACGCTTCCATAAGCCTGCGGGCGGTACGGTCCTCGGCGCGTCGGCGCGGGCCGGTACGAGAACGATCGGCCTTCCTTGATCCACCGCGTCTGCGATGGTCTCCGGGTTCACCTCCGAGATGATCTGAACGTCGTCCGCGCCGGCCCGGATGGCCTGGTAGCGAATCGCAAACTCGGCCATCGGGTCCTCCACGAGGATCAGCCCCCGATCACCAGCCAGTTCCACCGCCTGACGGCTCATCCGCTCAGCCGATCGCTCCACAACGGACCAGGGCGTGAAGATGTAGACGTAATCGTCGCGGTAGGGTTTGTTACGCTGCACGTCGCTCAGCACATCAAATCGGCGCGCGACGGCCGGTACCAATGTGTACAGGATCGGTGTCAATGCGAGCGTCGCCACCGCTGTCATCAGCCCGACACCTCGGGTCTGGCGACGCTGCCAGCGCAACATCATTGCAAAGCCCACGCCGCCGAAGATCGACAACAGGACGTACGCGGGAAGGAAGAACGTGTGCTGATCCACAATGTTATAGCGAGCGACGAAACACAGATGGATCACAAGCCCCGCCAGTAGAGCCCGTCTGGCCAGTCCGGGTACACCGCATCGACCGGCTCGCACAAGACCATACGCCGCGGCGGGCAGCAAGAGATTCGGGAAGTTCAACACGACAAACCCCACGCCGATGAGCAGCATCCCCGGTGACAAGGTCGTGTTCAACACCTCGTCCGAAAAGGATTGCCCGAACAACGCCGAGCGGAGCGTTTCGAGAGCCTCGCCCGTGCGGGCCATCTCTGCGGCCACAAGAGCGATGTACGGAATCGACCCCAGAAGCCAAAGTCCCAGCCCGATACCGACGTCTCCAAGTCGGACCTCCCTCTTCCAAACGGCCTGCAACACCACAAACACCAGCACGGGTGTCGTAAGCGAAGCCAGCAGGTGATTGGAAATGCCCAGACCATTGAACAGAACCATGGCCCACAGATAGCCCCGGCGTCGCGTCGAGGCGTACGCCGCCAGGCACCAACACTCCGCCGACAGCAACGCCGCAACCAGCGTGTACGTTTCGGCAAGCGTGGCCATCTGCCAAAAGGTATGGGCAAGCCCGAGCGAACCGGCCGCGAGCAACGCCGCCGTTTGGCGACGTGTTAGTGTCAACACGCAGCCGTAAACGTTCGCAACCGCAACCGCCGCGGCCAGGGCGCTGACCAGCGTGACGGCGAAGCAAGGTTGGAACAAATCCCAAGAGGCGACGAATCGGCCGAGCCAGTGGTGAAGCGGGTGAGAAAGAGCCAGACCCAGCGGATGCACGGATTCCCCGGTGACCACTCGGAGAATGTGGAACCCCGAGTCCTGCCATTGAGCGCCACGGTTCGCCGTTGCCGCGTATAGCACGAAAGCCACCGCGAACAGGACCGACCACACCCGCCACGGCGAGGCATGATCGGTCTGTTGCGTGGAGTTAGCATGGAGCGATTGGGGCTCCGCCATCACAATTCCTTCTACGCTGTGCCGAGAATCCTTTCTCGGCACCTGCCAGAGGACCGAGAAGGGATTCTCGGTCCAGCGACTTCTCGGTCCAGCGAATCTGCTGTAACTTGTCGTGTCCAGTGTACGCATGGGAGCACGGAAACTAAAGAGGGTGGGCGTTAAGTTCGTGGGTAGCCTCAGCGTGGGCGCACCACCCCCCTACATCCCCCCTTGCCAAGGGGGGAAAAGGGGGATCGCGTCGCTCGACCGCGGCATTAGCCCAAATCGTGACGCCGACTCACTGAGAATCTTATGAACTCGGATTCATCGGTCGGCGTGATCTTCGACATGGACGGCGTGTTGATCGATTCGGCGGCGCCGCACCTGCGCAGTTGGCAGTTGCTGGCACAGGAATGTGGTGGGACGGTCACGGAAGAAGCGTTTGCCAGGACGTTTGGGCGACAAAACCGTGACATCATCCCGATTATGTTCGGCCAAGTCTCCGACGCCCGGATGCGAGCGCTGGCCGACCGCAAAGAGGAGATTTATCGCGACCTGATTCGAGCACGGCCGCCCATCGTGGACGGCGCCGTCGAACTGGTTCGCGGTCTGTACGAGGCCGGGGCACGGTTGGCCGTCGGGTCTTCGGGGCCACGAGACAATATCGAGCTGGTCATAGCCTCGATGAACGTTGCTGATTGCATCTCGGTCATTGTGAGTGGGGATGATGTCACTCGGGGCAAGCCGGACCCACAGGTTTTTTCGCTGGCCGCCGATCGCCTTGGCATCGAGCCCGAGCGATGCGTGGTCATCGAGGACGCGCCGGTCGGTGTTCAGGCAGCCAGGGCCGCCGGCGCGCGCACTATCGCGGTGCTCCTCTACCATCCGGCGGAGGCATTAGAAGACGCCGACTGCGTGGTGTTGCGCCTCGCTGATCTGGCGGCTGAAAAGGTTGTCTCCCTTGTCCACCGGTAAAAGCCTATTCTGAACGACGACCTCTGGCACCAAGGGGTAGCGGAAGAGAATGAGAAGATTTGGAGAGTATTCTGCGCGCGGGATGAACTCGATCGTTTATGTGGTATGGACCCACGTGGCAAGTTGGTACGGTGAAGCGGTGTAGAGCGCCAGGCGCCGGGAGGGCGAGCCTCATGCTTGCTTCACATCCGGCGATTCGCTACACTGGTGCTTCCATTCTTTTTGATGCTCCGGCTACAGCCGGGGGATCTAGCAAGAGGTGAAGGAAGTGCCCCCACGGAAGGAAACATCCGTGTACAGCTCGTTTGACTGCTCATTCGGATCGTTTAACTGCTCATTCGGAGGGGCTTCCAGTGAACTAAATGGGTTTCGTCCGCCTTTCGGCGGAGTTCGTTTTGTCATCGTTTGGAGGTTTGAACATGTACGTGCTCATGTGCATCATCGACTGGTTCGAAAACCTGCTTCCGCTTATTGAGATTGGGATGGATGGCTAGGAGTATTGCTCATGGTGCAGTATCCACTTACGCCTGTGGAAACGAAGGTCGTGGCGTGGACGGGTAGAGTGATCACGGTCCTAGCCGTAGCCACGATTGCCCTGTTGGGAACGATCGCTTTCGTTTCGTCGTAACAGCGGCTGGCATGGCTCACGCTTGCGTGACTATGCTCTACGAATTCAAGGAAGACATGCTCACACAAGCGTGGGCATGGCACCCAGCGCGCGCACCTACCCGATCACGGGCAGGCGGTGGCGGTTGCGCGCGAATTCAATAGCGAACGAGGCAGCCATCGCTAAACAGATGGCCGTGCCCAGCATGGCTGTGTATACGCCAAACCGGCTACGGGCCACGAGCAGCACCAGTGCGCAGGCGATCGAGCCGACCAGGAGGACCAACACAACACCTCCGCGCGCCCGACGGGAGCCCAACTGCTTGCTGACGGACAGCTTTGGCGGAACGAGGCAGGCCAGAAAGGCAAAGATGGCCACGCCGACAAAGGCGGATACAGTCAGCGGAGTCTCCGATCTTAGATAGCGGTTGGCGAGCAGGCCGCTGAGTGCATCGGCCATCAGGTAACAGCCGGGGACATCGTCGATGATCTCCGTGCCGTACCGGACGCGGTGCCGGTCACGTTTGAGAAACGGATGTGGTGTGCGCAGATCGCCGACAATGACGATCTTTCCGCCAATCAGATCAGTCAATTCCTCGTCGTTTGCCGTCAGCATTCTCTCATAGGCAACCGTTCGCTCGCTCCAATGGTCAGGATGCGCCAGGGCGAAAGCTTTGCAGCCCAGTACGTCGCCTTCCCGCGTTGCGAGACGCGGTGTGGAAGTTGTGTAAACGGTGGTGAGCCCGACACGGTCCACCGTAGGGAATTCGTCGCTACCGGCGCGTGGATGATGAATAAGCCGGATTGTCTTGGTGAGATCCTGCCAGTCGACCACCATCTTGTAGTCGGGATAAACGACGGCGGCGAAACCTGAAAGGGCAAGTGCCGGATAAACATGGTCGTTGCGACGAAGGGCCATGACAAGCTCCCCCTCACGCAGGACCATGTCGTGCGCGAGTATCAGCCCATGACGAACGAAATCCGCGATGGGGTCGAACAGTTGGGGACTTAGATCCGGTCGCCCATTATCCTTATATCCGCGAACGGCCAGGGCAACCGGAACGCCGGCCTGCTGAAGCGCGCGTACGCCTCGAACGAACCCACCATCTCCCGGCTGAGGCGTGTGAAAAATGTAATCCCACACAACCACTCGCGGACATGCCCGTGCAAAGCGTTCCATCAATCGGCCGTGAACCGCACGCCAGCTTCTGATATCCTGGGTCACGCCGCGTATCCCGTTGCTGTCAGCCAGTGCGGGTACGGCACGAATCGAATCGTCGAAAACGCCCACGATAACGATCCCCTCACCGGCGAAGGATTGATCCGCAGCCAGTAGGGCTTGCCGGGTGTCCTTGCCGTAGTCTTCGCCGGCAGTCCGCCAGCGGACACCGAAGACGAGCGAGAGGACAAAGAGAAGCACGAGCACTACGCTTACGGTGGAAAACCACAGCCCCATTCGCCAATGAGCCGCCAACCCGATCGCTATACGCTGAAGTCGATATCCAAACGGTAGGCGTCTGGTATGGATCGGTTGGAGGGCCAGGCATCTGCCCAGATCGCCGGCGAGCGTTGCGGCCGAATCGATGCGGCGATCCGGTTCATGCGCGAGACAACGTGAGATCAATGTGGCCAGCGCATCGGCATTTTGCGCCGATGAAATCCGCGGCCTCTTTGGCACTTCCGTCTGGATGCGATGCAGCAGGGCATCGTGACCGGTCATCTCGCCGACAGGATCAAGTTCGTAGGGATAATCACCGTCAGTGGCGATCTCATAAAGCATGATGCCCAGCGCCCAGATATCGGTGCGATGATCAATCTGCAGCAATCCCCCCCACGCCTGCTCTGGTGACATGTATTTGACAGTTCCAAGGATGTGTCCCAGTTCGGTTTGGGCGTGCCGGACGCGCGTCGGCCAATCCTCGCTACGGACAGCCGACAGCCCGAAGTCAACGATCCACGGCCAGCCCTGCTCGTCGACAAGCACGTGCTTCGGCTTGAGGTCGCGGTGAATCACGCCTTCCGCATGCAGGCCCGCGACAACCATGCAGACACGCTGGAATACCCCCAGTTTTTCTTCGAGGTTGTACGTATGTTCAATCAAGTATTCATCCAGCGCCTGCCCATCCACCAGTTCCGTCACCAGGTACATCGTCCCGCCGGTACTGCCGGAATCGAGACAGCGCGCCACGTGAGGGCAGTTAAGGGCGCTGAGTATTTTGACTTCCCGTTCGCGGAATCGCTCTTCCGCCTCTTTGGAGGTAAACTGCAGCAGCTTGAGGGCGACGAATACCGGTTCGCCGCGCAGGGCGAGGGCCTTGAACACGACGCCCGACGCGCCCTGTCCCAGGCGGGCTACACAGTAGTAATCGTCAATGATTGGAAGCTTGTCCGTTGGCCAACTGGCGCGGAGACACTCGAGTCGCTCGTCCTCGGCCATTGCCCCACGAGCGTAGCCAAGAAGCTCATCGTCGCTGGCCGTTCCAGCAGCAAGCTTGGTCAGAATGTCGCCCATAAATGTATGGTTCCAAAAACCTGGCCAATAGCATAACATAGTCGTCAAGCATTATTCGGACGGTCCTCTAGGAGCGCGCCCGACCATGGCACACGTCTCTTGGTGGACAACCATTTCTACGGCTGAGTTGCTCGACCTGCGGCGACGATTGCTCGAGCATCTTAGGGTAGAGTTCGGAAGTATCCTTAAGGCCGAGCTGGAAGACATCGTTCAGCATGCCTTTGCCGTCCTTTTCCGACGGCGTGAAAGCGTGACGGAGGACAACGACGGGCTGTATCGTTATTTGAAAACCGTCTCACGGCACGCGGCATTGGATCGAATCCGGGCGGCTCGGCGGCGTCAGCAACGTTTTCCAGGACTCATCGCCGAGCGTGAGCGCCACGTATCAAGGGCGCCTGTCCCGGGAATCCCACCAGAAGGGTTAGCAGAAGAGAATGAGAATATCTGGAAAGTTTTCTGCGCGCTGGATGAGCTCGATCGCTTAGTGGTATGGAGCCACATAGTCGACGGGAAGTCGATCAGGGCGATTGCCCGCGATCTTGATCTAAACTGGCACCGCGTGGCTGGAATCATCGAGGGAACGCTGCGCAAAGCTCGCAGGCAACTCATGTCCTGACGGACGTGTGTGTCGAGCCATCAGGGGTAAGACCTGCGGCAAGGGGGCTATGTGTGCACACGTAGTCGTCTGTATCGGCTTACGCTAGATGCCAGGGGGAGGCACGACCGCAATGAGCGCCTTAAACTATCATAACCCAGAACCGCCGCCGAAACCCGAAGAGGAATCGTTTGCCGCCGACGAGCGGAAGTTCCTGTCCAATCTGTTGGACGAACTGGCAAAGGAAGATCGCGCCGCTCACGACGCCTTGCTCAAGGCAAACCCGGGGTTACTCGAGTACGACAGAGAGTCGGAGAACACCCGAGAGCGAATTCGCGCGGCGTTGGCCGGTCAAGCGGAAACAGCCCTTTCGCAGGAACAAGAGCGGCTAATCGAACACACTAGAGCCTCCTTGGCCGAGTATCGTGAAGACACGGGCCGAACCGCCTCCTTTGGCGTCTTGGATGAGCCGCCCGGCATTCTCACATCCATGACGCGGAAGCTTCCACCGGAAAGGGCTATCGAGCTCTATCGCAAGATCACTCCGATCGTCGTGCACCAGGTGCTGAACAGATTGAAGCCGTCAGCCAACCTGGGCGTTGTTCAGCGACTCGTCGATCACTTGTGTAGCAACGAGGTTCACCTGCGACTTCGCGCGTGCGAGCACGTTCGCGACGGAATCCTCCATGAGTTGTGCACGGTCCTGGGGCAATCTGAAATCCGTCAGGAGGTTTCTCGCGAAGATCTTCAGGGCGTGCTTGAGGAATGCGGCGCCATGGATGACCTTATCGCCATGGAAAACTGTATCAGGCTTGCCGCGGCCAAAGCAAGCTGACCATCAGCAAGGAGGGATTGAAGGGTTTTGCGCCGCCCAGTG
>JBARRC010000549.1:0-2480 GCA_049644045.1 Phycisphaerae bacterium | reverse complement strand
GATTGGTTCGGGCTTCCGAACGTGAGACAATGACGTTCAGAGCTGCAATCCTCGGCAAGAGCCACGCTTCGAACTCTTCCTGTGTCTCCTGACTTGGCGGTGACTGCATCTGCGACAGACTTCTCAGCGACTCGTGATCCTCTCCGTGCGGCCAGCTGCTGACAAACTCGTCTTGAGACCTTGCCGGACCGCAACTTACGGTCGTCTTGGGAACCTCCCTCGGGTCATACGGCTCGAATAGTTCGCCGGCTTGACTTGCTTGGGCTACTGCCGCTTGATCGGCTTCAGACAAGGCATTCCATGACTCCAGGTCGTGCAGTTCGTTCGCTCGGACATGGTCGTTACCGGAGTGCTGACGAATCGTCTCGATGATTGTGCACTTGGACTCTGCATCGATCAGTGTCGTTAGCTGAGAGCGAAGCAGCCGCCGCCAGTTCCACGTTGCGTTTGCCCCCTCGATCGCCCGGGTCACAAGGAGGCGAACCGCGCTGTCTGGCAACCACGTAGCGGCTTCTTCTGAGCTGCGCAGCGCGTCATAAAGTGCAACAAGTGGCTGACAAAGAGCGATGCCCCACTTCGTATCAATAAGTTGACCTGCAATGAGAGAGAACGTCTCGTTCGTAGGTTGGCGAGTCGCCTCCGACAGTCCTCTGTCCATCGCCACGCCGATAGCGAGGCGGGCATCATGCCCAACGCGGCCGTACTGATAGTACCAGTAATCCGGAGCGTCGTCGTATTCTGGCGAGAAGAACTCCGGTTGATCGAACGGTTCGCCAAGATGCTTACTGAGCGTTGCCTGAACGCTCACAGTGGACGGCCACTCGGCCTTCTGTTGGTCGTACAGCGTGTCGGATTGAAGCTCAACGAGTCGCTTGCCCCAGGTTCCCGGATGCCCGCTGACAAGACCCGGCAGGCTAATGAGTTTCTCGAGCTCGGGTAGATGGTCAAGATCTGACTGGCGCAAGCCTTTTCGTGGCTTTGAAGGATCCGAGGAAATCAACATGTGTACAACTGCATCAAAGACCGCGAGGGCATCGTCTGGGAATCCTGCTGCGATCAAACCGGCAGCGATCTTGAGTACGCCGCGTACGACCCAGTAGTCGTTCATCGACGACGTCGCGATAATCCACCGTCGTATCGATTCGTCCTGGTACAGCTCGTTCTTTGAAACGAAATCCAGAAGCTTTCGAATGGCGGCAATAGAGGGCTCGCCCCCAGCATCCAGCATCGCGTGCTCACGCTCGATTTGACGCATGGCGATTGACAAGGGATCAGACATTGGCTGCGACCTCCGTTTCGTATCGGACCACCGCGTTGAAGAGGCGATCACCGTGTGCCCCGGCGAACAGCTCTCTGGGCAGGTCGGCGACAGCGTCGGACCACTGGCTAGCCCGAATCTGAATGGCGATTTCGATCGCCTCGATAATCAATGGCACAGCAAGTTCTTGCAGCCTGAGCCTGCTCGCCGACCCTTCCACAAGCACTGGCAGGGCCTCGCTACAAAGCTGTGAGTGCAACTCGAAAAGCGCGTTCAAGAACTCCTCGATAGGGCCCCACACAGGATGCGCCAGGACGTACTTGGTTGCGGCAACACATGCTATCCGCTGCACCATGTCGTGCGGAAGCTGCGTCAGGGCCGCAGCCAATCGGCGTAGAGAAGGGTCTCCGATGTCTTCGACGATCCGGTCGATGATGGCATACTGGCGGAGCCAGTCGTGCCCCCACCGGACGGCGTTCGTCGAGTGCCGTTGCAGGACGCCTTCACGACATAGTACAGCAACTCCCGCTGATACATCAGGGTCTGCGTCTCGCAGTGAGAGCGCGGTTCTTCCAACTAGCGTTTGGCCCACCAGATAACCGATCGCGCGCTGCTTCTGCACTCCGGATCGCCGTTCGGGAGTATCCCGAAGCCCTTGGCTTTCTGCCAGTACGCGCCGTTCCCAATATCGTTCGATAATCTGGAATCCGGTCACTTCACCACTTGTCTCCAGCGGCAGTTCATTGGGTCTCGCCATTCTCGCATACAGCGAAAACAGGAATGCGTTCTGTAAACACGTCAGGAGGGACAACGACCTCGGAGCCAGTAACCCGACCCTGCGAAACGCTGCTTGCACTTGCTCAGGCGTTAGCGGCAAGAGTTCAACCTGCCGGAATCCGCTTACCAACTGCTGAAGCCAATCGTAGGCGGCCAACACTTCTTCCCGCACCGCGACCACCAGTGTCACCCGCGGCAGCCGGACAAGTGTGGAGAGCGTAGAGCGCCATGCCGACCGACTATCCGTGTCGATTTCGTCTAGTCCATCAATAGCGATCCAGGTTGCCCCGACACCTGCGAGTACACAGCACAATCTCGGGAGAATCCCCAACTTGTCGGGTCCCAAAGCGGCGGCATCGAAGCGAAGAACATGGTGAGGATCCAGGTGTCTGGATTGCTCGTCGAAGGCCTGCCATGTCGTCGATGTCTTGCCGATACCCGATTG
>JBARRC010000548.1:0-4870 GCA_049644045.1 Phycisphaerae bacterium | reverse complement strand
ATGGCGGGCCGCTTGCGGGAATGGCCGCAGGCTTCGATGCCCTGGCCGGGGACTGCGACGCGGCCTTTGTGGTTTCGTGCGATCAGCCGTTGCTCAAGCCCTCGTTCGTCGTCCGGCTGATCGAGCTACTCGGCGACCATCCCGCCGTCGTCCCCCAGTGCGACGACGGGCTGCATCCACTGGCTGCCGTTTATCGACTTGAGACACGCACGATACTGGCCGAGATGTTGGCGCAAGGTGATCTTCGCGCGCAGGATTTCGCCAGGCGATGCGGCGCGCACCTCGTGACAGCCGCTGATCTGCGGAGTGTCGATCCAAAGCTCGATTCGCTGGTGAACGTCAACGATCCGGACACCTACAGCCGCGTGATCCAAGCACTGGAATACTGATCGCGTCCATCTTCGGCATCCCGATCATCGGTGCCCTGTGATGTTCTATTCGATGTTCTATTCCGGGTTTACACCCAACATGGCGGCGATCCGGTCGAAATCGTCCAGCGAGTAGTACTCGATCACGATTCGCCCCGCGCCTTTTCGCTTACCTTCCTGGATGGTGACTTTCGACTTGATCGCCTCCTCGAAACGCCGTTGAAGATCAGTCAAATGGGCCGGTCGCCGGCGCTGGCCCTCCGGCATCGCGGGTGGCGAGGCTCGCTGGCGCGTTTTCTCCCATCGGACGATCTCCTCAAGGGCACGAACGGATAGCTCATTTTTCACTACGGACTCGGCCAATCGCAGTTGTTCGGTGTCGTCCGTGATCCCGAGCAGGCATCGCGCATGGCCCATGGTCAGTTTTCGTTGGGCGACGAGATGGCGAATCGATTCGGGTAGATCCAGGATTCTCAGGTAATTGACCACGGTGCTGCGGTCTTCGCCGAGGCGTGTGGCCACCTCATCCGGCTTGAGCGCGAATCGCGTGCAAAACTGGCGATAAGCCTCGGCCCGGTCGACGGCATTCAGGTCTTCACGTTGAAGATTCTCGACGAGGGCGAATTCAAGCATTTGTTCATCTGTAGCGCTCCGAATGACGGCGGGAATCTTGCCCATGCCAAGGGATTTGGCAGCCAGCCAGCGGCGCTCGCCTGCGATGATCTCGTGGCGCCCGGCGATTGGGCGCACCACGATTGGCTGAAGCAAACCGGTCTGGCGGATGGACCTGGCGAGAGATGCTATGTCTGAATCATTCGTATGATCGCGCGGTTGAAACGGGTTGGGCCGGAGTGCGTCGACTGGCAACATGGTAGCCTCGACGGTGGAGTCCTCTCCGGTGGACAGTTGGTGTTGATCGGGCAGCGCCTCGGCAGTAGCTATCGGTGACTGATCTACCCGAAGGTTCGATACGAGAGAGTCGAGACCGCGACCCAATCGTCTCGTGGGTTTTGTCATGACTTCCTCCATGACACAGCACACAGCGCCGCCAGCCAAGACCTCCCCAAGACCTCCCATCGTAGCCGGCTTTACGGAAGGTATATCAAGATCAGCCGAGAATGCAACTCATTTGATGATTCCCGGATCGATCATGTCGAGGAGCAGGGCGGCTGTGCGCTGAGAGGCGTTGCTGCCGCGCAACGGTTCAACCACTTCGCGCAAGTCGTTGATCATCGTCTGCCTCGCCTGGTCCGACCGCAACAGCTCGATGGCCCGCTCGGCGATCGGCTTCGTCGAAGTGTAGTAAGGCATGAACTCCGGAACGATCTCGCGTCCGGCGAGGATGTTCGGCAACGAGAGGTGTGCCGTGTGGATCATCCATCGCCCGATCAAGTGGTAGAACATACGCGAGCTGTTGTACATGACGATCATCGGGCACTGGTGGAACGCCACCTCGAGCGTCGCCGTTCCCGAGGATACGAGCACCAGGTCAGCCGCTTTGATCAACGCCGCACGTTGTGAAGAAGGAAAGGGTCTCACCGAGAGGCGGCGGGATGCCAGCAACCCGTCAATCAGCGGGGCCACGTGCGGATTGGCGACGGATACGCCGAAGCTTGCGCCCGGCACGGCCGACGCGATTCGTTGGGCGACCTCCAACTGCCCGCGAAGCACTTCCTTGACAACGTGTTTGCGCGAGCCGGGCAGCAGGGCGACCACCGGTGTGCCCCGTGCGCGGATCTCGTTTACGACGGTCTCGTCGATCGTCGTCTGTGCGAACTGCTCAGCCAGGGGATGACCGACATACGTAGCGTTCACGCCCTGATCCCGAAAGTATTTCTCCTCGAACGGGAGGATCACGGCGAGGCGGTCGACGTTGTCGCGGAGCTTGTGGATTCGGTAAGCGCCCCAGGCCCACATCTGCGGGGCGATGTAGTACATCACGGGTACGCCCACAGCCTGCGCCTTGCCTACGAGATGCAGGTGCAGCGCCGGCGAGTCGATCACAACGGCTGCGTTGAAGGGATGCCGGCGGAGGTACTGCTCACTGATGCTCATCATGGCGAAGCCTCGCCCAATCTCCCGAATCGCGCCGAGCAGCATTGCGGAATGACGTGTCATGTCGAAAACCGATTCGCACCCGGCTGCAACCATCTTCGGACCGGCCACACCGACGAATCTCGCGGAGGGACACGCCGTCAGCGTAGCGCGGATCAGCGATTCCCCGTGCAGATCAGCGCTGGGCTCGGCTGCGCTGATAAAGATCATAGGGCGTTGTCTGGGCAGTGGATTGTGGGTTGTCACGCGCATCTCAGGATCTTTTCGTCCAGTACGGACCGCCTATTCAGCCAGGCATCGCCGGGGCAACCGTGAGTGGTGAAACGCTACGCTACGCTCGGTGTGTGGTCAACGTGTCACCATCGAGTACGAGCGGTATCGTTGTAACCTATTATGGGACAGCCCTTTACGTTCGCACGGCAAGCGCTGCCGGATTCTGTCACGGACCCGGTGGAAAGGGTCCGTGACAGAATCGGCGGGGGCAGGAATCACATACTGGAATCGCCGATCCGAACTGGAAACGCGCATGGCGCAACGGGGCTCGCCCGCTCCCTTACGGTCGCGGCTCTGATCGGTCGTACCCATCCCGCCGGAAGTGTCGCGGACCCCGGTGGGAAGGCCAACACCATTACTCACTTGATCCGCCGAGCCAATGTGTTAAACTGAGGGATTCCGGTCGTCCGGTCCGTGAGTTTGTCAAGCGTTGCGCTTGGAGGTGTTTATTGGCAACAGCGTTGGTTCGTCAACTGGTTGACGCAGGTATTCACTTTGGGCATCGCGTGAGCCGCTGGAATCCGAAGATGGCCCCATACATCTTCGGGAAGCGCAATACGATCCATATCATCGACATTCGTGAAACGGTGAAGGGGCTGTTGCGGGCGAGGCGATTCATCACGCAGGTTGTAGCGAAGGGCCAAGACGTTTTATTCGTCGGCACAAAGCGACAGGCACGGCTCCACATCCGGCAGCAGGCGACCCGCGTGGGTATGCCCTACGTCGCGGAGCGGTGGCTCGGTGGGACGCTGACGAATTTCCGTACCATCCGAAGTCGACTCGCCCGGCTCGAGGAGCTCGAGGCAGCGGAGTCTGATGGGACCGCCCAGCAGTACAGCAAGAAGATGATCGCGTCGCGTGCTCGGGAGCTTCGGAAGATCGAGCGTAACCTCGAAGGCATCCGTAAGATGAACGGACTTCCTGGCGCCGTCATCGTGATCGACGTTCACCGGGAGCGCAACGCCGTGCGGGAAGCGAAAAAACTGGGAATCCCAACGCTATGCCTGATCGACACCGACTCCGACCCCGACTACGCCGATGTACCCATTCCAGGTAATGACGACGCCATGCGGGCCATCGAGATGATTCTGACGCATCTGGCGGATGCGGTCGAAGAGGGTCTCAAGGGCCGCATGGTGCCAGAGACTGACGAGGACGCACGGATGCCAAGGGGGCGATCCGAGCGAGCCGCCACAGCCCGGGCAGACGAGGGTGTACCTCAGACGCGCACCACCGACGCATCGGCGGAAGCTCCGGTACCGGCGCCGGACCGCAGCGAATCAATGGTGCAAACCGACTCCGCGGACGGCCCCGACCCGAGCCTGACGCCGGCGACTGCAGCGGAGCCGGAAGTATCCCCATAGGAAAACAGCAACACGTCCGACGTTTCCGGGCGGCGAACCCCCGATCCGTAATGTGGAAGGTATCCTGAGCATGGCAACGATCACAGCCAAGATGGTAAAAAGTCTGCGGGAGAGGACAGACCTCCCGATGATGGAGTGCAAGCAGGCGTTGACCGAGTGCAACGGTGACGCCGAGGCGGCCATTGAATGGCTCCGCAAAAAGCACAAGGGGAAGATGGCGGAGCGATCCGGACGAGCCACGGGCGAGGGCCGGATCGGGATCTACCTCGATGACGCCGGGAACATTGGCGGGATCGTCGAGTTGCAATGTGAAACCGCTCCTGTCGCCCAAACCGAACTGTTCATCAAACTGGCAAACACCATTGCCGAGAAGGTGGCCGGTGGCTCGGAGGCAAAACCGGATCCGGAGGCGGTCCGCAAGGACCCGGAAGTGGATGCGATGTTCACTGAGGTCTTCGGCAAACTACGCGAGGCTATGAACCTGAAACGCTGTCAGCGTGTTGAGGGGGCCTACCTCGCTTCGTACGTGCACCACGACGGCAAGAGCGGCGTGCTGCTGGCCCTGGATGCGGAGCCGAAGTCCGACAAGAACATCGGTGCCGACCTGTGCATGCACACACTGTTCACAAAACCGATTGCCGTCGATCGGGTAGGCGTGCCGACGGAGCAGGTGGAGAAGGTTCGACGCGATGCCATCGAGATCGCCAGGGAAGAGGGCAAGCCCGAGAAGATCATCGAGAAGATCGCCATCGGCAAAGTCAACGCCTTCTTCGGTGAGCGGGTCCTGATGGAGCAGTTGCACGTCAAGAC
>JBARRC010000547.1:0-2588 GCA_049644045.1 Phycisphaerae bacterium | reverse complement strand
GGAAGAGGAAGAAGAGGACGATCTCCTCCCGGACGATGACGACGACCTGGACGCCGACGACGATCCTGGCGACGACCTCGACTGACAGGACGCCACCGGCAGCCAGGCCCGTCGAGACCGATAAAATAACCACCTCGGTCTCTGTAAATGTAGTGCGCGATCTCTGATCGGAGCACCCCGCTATTATCAAGCTATCCCTCCTTCCGTCCGATGTCTTGGATATGTCGGAGGCCTATACAGGACCGGATCGCCGCAACGACGGTGAACGTCCCGATCGGCGACAGAGCCGCGTGGACCGCCGGGTGGGGATGGACCGCCGCCGGGGTCCCGGGCGCCGGCGCGGTGAGGTCCGAAAAGCGGCTGAAGAGGGGGAGATTACCGGCGAGCTTCTCGAGTTCATCATGGCCATCGACGAGTACAAACGGATCAACGAACGCCCCTTTCCGAGCTGGTCGGAAATCTTCGAAATCATTCAGTACCTCGGCTATCGAAAGGTGGCCTCCCGCGCTGAACACATCAACACCGCGAGCGGTTCTGAAGTGCTTGATTCACACGCAGGGGCTGCCGAGACCGGGGGATAGCCTCCTCACCGCGCTGTAACCGGCGATTCACACAATCTGCCATGACGTGCGTCGACCCGACCCGGGTATGACACGCGGATGCCGCCGTAGAGTAAGACAAGGTCGTTGCGAAACCGCGTCATGCTGAACCGCTTTTGCGCGAGCGAGCGGGCGGCGTCTGACATTGTCCGGCGACGTTTGCGGTCTGAAGTGAGATCGCGCATGGCCCGTGCGAGCAGGTCCGGACGGCGCGGCGGCACGAGAAGGCCGTGCTGCCGATCCACAATCACCTCCGGCACCGCCCCGACGCGCGTTGCGACGATCGGTAATCCATGGGCAAGTGCTTCCAGCATCGCGATGGGCATGCCTTCGTGATGGCTGGGTTGCACGTACACATCAGCCTGCACCAGCAGGTCCGATTTCTTTTCGCCGTACACCGGGCCGACGTAGCGAACGACGGTTTCGAGGTTGCGCGCGCGGATCTTTTCATTCAGGTGCGTCGCATCCCCCGCAGTCCCGGGCGGGCCGGCCAATACCAGCTCGATCGCGATGCCTCCGCCATGCAGCTCGGCGCACGCGTGAAGCAGGTCGTCGATACCTTTCCACTCGTCCATTCGCGCAAGCAGCAGGAATCGGCATGGTCCATCCTTCCGCGACGTCGGCTGCTCTGGTGGCATCTCGACGGCGTTCTCAATGACAACCAGCCGGGCGTTCGGAGCCATCTCACGCAGCTTATTACGCCAACCGTTCGACAGTGCAACGACGCGGTCCGCGCGCGACAGGGACCACGCGATGATCCTGCGACGCCAGGTCGATCCACCAGCGTAGAACGCGTCAAACGCGGCTCCGTGAATGTGGAGGATGACGCGACAACCCAACCGCTGTACGAGCAGCATGTCCGCCGTGGCCCGGTAGAACGAAAACCCGCTGCACGTGTGAATGTGAGTGATCGAAGCGCAGCTCCGGCTAATGGCGGATCGAAGCCGGCGCATCTGCCGGATGTGCCGGATGACTCGACCCGACAGCGACTCCCGCGCGTCAGCCGCGAGCGTGACCGGAAGCAGTCTCACGTGATAACGACCGCCGAAGTCCATCGCGACCATTTGGGCGACGACACTGGCCATGCCGCCGACCTGGTCCGGCCCTGGGCCGATGACAATGACGGTCGGTGCAGCAGGTTCGGCTTCGGTAGGTGCCACGGGAGTGCCGCCGTCGCGTTCGCCTTTGCAATGCGCGTTCATCGACTCTCTTCCCACTGATCGGCTGGCGCGTATCGCTCGCTGCGCAGCTTTTCCCTTCAGGACGAACGACCCTCTTCGTCTGTCGGCTTACCGGACGCAGCGCTTTAGAGCGTGTTTGAGAAGTCGGGTGCCACTGGCAGCTTGCTGCCAGTGTGCTGCTTGAGGTAGGCAAGACACGGGAGGGCAAGCCGTCAGTGGCACCCATCGAAAGGGTTGTCCACGCTTTTCAAACACGCTCTTAGGTGGGAGAAATGATCGCCTCCGCGACTTCGCGCGGTGTTCTTCGCGTCGTGTCGACGGCGACGTCGGCAGCCTGCTCATAAAGCGGTGATCGTTGAGCAAGCAGGTGTTCAATCTCGTCGCGCCCGATTCGATCGGTCAGAGGCGGTCTTGACTCGCTGCCGGCCCTGTCCGACAAGATTCGCTGCCAGAGTACATCAGGAGGCGCGGTCAACCAGACCAGCGTAGCCACACGCCGCAACGCCTCGACGTTGCGCTCGTCAAGGACCGCACCGCCGCCGACGCTGATGACCGCCGGTGGCGTAGCGAGAAGCCCTTTGATGGCTTCACGTTCACGGCGGCGGAAGCCCGCCTCGCCTTCTTGTGCAAAGATGGCGGCGATGGACTGACCGGCCTGCTCCACGACGAGGTCATCCGTGTCCACGCACTTGCCGTCGAGCAGGTCCGCAAGCTGGCGACCGACCGTGGTTTTCCCGGAGCCGCGCAGGCCAATTAGCGCGATACACCGTCGCTTGTGCTGAGCACCGCCGGTGGTCAGTGTTTTGGG
>JBARRC010000546.1:0-9207 GCA_049644045.1 Phycisphaerae bacterium | reverse complement strand
CATTGCCGCCGACCCAAACCCAGGTCGGGAGCCGTCAACGATGCACGTGGGACACGGAAGGTTTTCGCTCCTGGCCATCGCTGGATCGCCCGCTCCGGGTGGTACGCAGCCTGGAAACAACAACCGTCCGCCGCCAGCTCGATAAGCAGGAGGAACCTCAGCTATCAGGTTGGGTATGGGTTACCACGCTATCCAATTCGCGGGCGTCTACAAACGCGGTCGTAGATCTGGGCCATGCCCGCTGGGACATCGAAAACCAGGGATTCAACGAGGCCGTGAATCAGTGGCATTCGGACCACGTGTACAAGCATGATCCGACCGCCATCCTGGCGTTCTGGTTGCTGACCATGCTGGTCCTTAACGTGTTCCGCGCCTTCTATCTGCGAAATCTCAAACCTCAACGTCGTCGGCACAGCAGCATGCTCCATATCGCTCGCTGCCTTATCGCTGAACTCTATCAGGGATGGGCAAACATCTGCTACCGGTCCCAACCTGACCCTGCTCCCCTGCAACATCTCATCCACGCAGACCGAGCGGCGCAATGCTCGCACCACGCTCGACGGCACCCGTCCGTGCTGACGGATCAAACCCACGCCGCAGCCTCGACCGAAAACGCCTCCAACTCGGCCGATCGCGGCCGTACGACTATGCCACCCCTCCAAGAAGAGCCCAAACCTCGCCATTCGCGGGCTTTACGCCGACACCTGCGGAATCGCTGCAAAACAAACCTAACACTTGCAAAACGGAAACCCTTGTGGTATGCTTAAAACAGCGGTTACGGCCTACGTCAAGCGGCCCTTGGCCAATTCGTAAAGCTGAGGTTCTGGGGTCGAATCCCAGGGTCGGCTGTAAGGTTTGAAGCTACAAGTCCTTTGTTTCCAGGCATCTAGTGGTGTGATTCATCCTCCGTGCCAGGCCTGCAGGATTTGGATTACGAGGACATCCGGGCATCCGGGCCACTCCGTGGGACGGTGCGATGACGGGCTGAGCAACGTAGGTCGGGTCTGGGGACCCGAGGTACCCCTATTCCATCGCGTAATCCGCCATATCCTCGTAATCCGGGGTCCGATGGCGGTGCCCATCGCAACCGCAGCACCAATCCCACGCGTAAACACCTTGATCAACCCGTCGCGAATCGTGTGCTCCCAGAATCGCTGTTGCCACACGCCGCGCAGGCCTGGGTTCGTGGCACTTCCGGCGGGATCTGGTTGCTCGATCAGAGCCGCGACCGTGAGGGAGCGGACCAGTCGCACCCGCGTTATGGGTGTTTCCGCTCCAAATCGGCGATTCCACTGTGTGGAACGTGGACCCGCCGATTCTGTTACGCACCGCGCAGGCCTTTGCGTCGCTGGCCGGGCGAGACGCAAGCTTCACCCGCATCACCCTCCACGTAGGTCCGGGTCAAGGATTCCTTTATCTTCCTCCAGCGCAGGGAGAAGTCTGCGTCTCCGGGCGGAAGCGTCCAAAGACAGTGCATGTGGTCCGGCAGGAGGACGACGGCGTCAAGTCCCGCCGGGAACGAACGCTCGAGTGTACCTCGCCATGAAACCCGTTCTTCAAAAACGTCGGGTCTGGGGACCCGACCTACCCCTCGATCAATTCAGCGATTTCAGCGATATTGACCGCAAGCTTCTTCATCGTATACCTCACATATCAGTGGAAGCACTGGCGGGCAAGCCGCCAGCGCCACCCGCCATCGTCATAGTTTGGTATATGGGACTGCATGCCGGCGCTCCGCTTGGGCATGCCACCCGCCGATTCTGTTACGGACCGCGCAGGCCTTTGCGCCGCTGGCCGGGCGAGACGCAAGCTTCTTCATCGTACACCTCACATATCAGCGAAAGCACTGGCGGGCAAACCGCCAGCGCCACCTACCACTCACAACCGACGAACTCGCCCGGCAAATGGTGCGAATCCTCGGGGGCAGCGGCCCTCCAGGGTACCGATGTCAGCCACGCGCGCCACCTTTGCGTACATGTCCCTCTGCCTGATGGTACCTTCGCTCTCAGCAAGCAAACGCTCACAGACATCCTTTGGATCCGCGATGGTCTCCGGATCCCGTTGCCGGGGAACGTTACAGGCGAGCACGTCGCTAAGCGCGCCTTCATCGGCCAGCATCCAGGCGTCGAAGGTTCGGATGGCGACGCCCAAGGCGTGTCGCACTGGACTGTGTTCGGATTCTTGTGCGTCGGTGATCTCTCGCACACGTTCGGACCGGCCATCTTCGTCGATGACAAGGATCAGCGCATCGTATTCCTTCTTTTTCGCTACGGACATCCAGCGCATGGCCCTCTTGAAGTAGCCTTTGCCTTTACCGTGGTGCGCGTGGAGATCTCTCCGGTTCACACGCTCCTGTTTGCACTGTATTTCCACCGAAGCGAGGCGACTTACAAGGGTTTCCAGCGCACCGGAAGACTCGTGCTTCCCCTCGGAAACAAGGAGGACCTTCACTGCTCTTCGTCCTCCTCCGGTGCGCTTGACCGCGCCAGTGCCTCGTCCCCTTCGGCCGTCCATATCTCGCCGAGCGTGAACACATCAAGCTGCTCACGAACGGTCTTGCTCTTCGACAGTGGGCAGACGGAAACGGAGCCGTCCTTCTCCATTTGGCACAGAGTCACTTCGTTCGGCTCGAACAGGTCCACGACATAGGGCGAGTGGGTCGTGAGGATCACTTGTGTATGCGCCTGCTCCTTAACAAGGTCACGCAGGATCCTCAGCACGTCCTGAAGCCGCTTAGGATGAATCCCGTTTTCCGGCTCTTCAACAAGCACGACTCGCGGAGGCTGTGGCAAGTACAGCACTGTGAGGTATGCCAGGATCAACAGGACCCCATCGGAAACCTGCGAGGCGGAGACCACCTGGCCACCACTAGTGAACTCGAAGTAGATTCCCTTACCATCAGCTCGATTCAGTATGGGAATCTGCTCCGGGTCATCGGTCGGCGCGCGATAGGCGTTTGCCGCTCTGAGCTTGATCGATTTAATGTGCGGAAAAACCTCCCTGAACCTCTCTTCCAGCTTGATGAACTGGTTCCGATCGTCGCTGAGGATGCCATCGAGGGACTGTGCAAGACCGAACCCGGATGGTTCCATCCGACAACCGCGCTTGGCATCCAGCGCGACTGGGAGAGCGAGGAAACGGGGGATCCATCGGTAGTCGTGGATACCCACGAGCGCATCATGCACTTGTCGCACTGCATCCCTCTCCTCGGAAGTTGCTGCGCGACCCTGAGCCTCGATACCACAGACTCGCGTAAGATGGTGTCCTGTGCTACTGAATTCCACTCGTTGAGATTCTGACCCGAAACTGAGATTCTCTTCCTGAACCTTCGGGTCACGACCTAAAGGACGGAACCCGCAGGACAGCTTATAATTGAAATCGAGTTGCCCATTCTCGACAGTGGCCGTGAATGAAACATCGAGATCCGGTTCGCCACGCCATACCAGGCTTCGCCCCTCCCACGAGCCTGTGAAAGCTTGGGCGAGCGGATGATCGACGCTCCTGCACAAAGCGGCGATCGCGTCGAGGATGCTGGTTTTGCCCGAGTCGTTGGGACCGATCAGGACATGGATTGGCGTCAAGTCGAGTTTCACGTCGCGCAGGGCCTTGTAGTTCCGGACATGGAAGTGCGTGATCATCGTGCGTTCCTTTGTTGGAGGGTCTTTGCAGCAACGTAGGTCGGGGCAGCAGACCCAACCTACGGTTGCTCGCACCGCACATTAGGCCCGCCCGCGAGGGGCGGCGCTACATCTGTCTGGTGGGCAGTGCCCTCCCTACTCCCTGCCATACGTCTGTCCGCGCGGGCTGAAGCCCGCGGCTCACGCCCAATTGCTCGCTACTCGCCGTATTTGGCGATGATCTCCTCCTTGGTCTTGCGCAGAATGTCGTACTTCTTGCCGACTTTGGTGAACGCTTCGACGGCTTTGTCTACGTGGGAGAACTCGTGACCGGCGGATAGTTGCACGCGGATGCGGGCCAGGCCCTTCCCGACGACGGGATAATAAAAGCCGATGACGTAGATGCCCTCGCCGTAGAGGTCGCGGGCGATGTCCTGGGACAGCTTCGCGTTGTACAGCATGATCGGGACGATCGGGTGGACGCCGGGCTTGATGTCGAAGCCGGCCTCGGTCATGCCCTTGCGGAAGCGCATCGTGTTGGCCTCGACCTTATCGCGCAGCTCGGTAGTCGCGGTGAGCATATCCACGACCGCGATCGAGGCCTTGACGACGATCGACGAGACGGTGTTGCTGAACAGGTAGGGCCTGGAGCGCTGCCGCAGCAGCTCGATGATCTCCTTGCGGCCTGTAGTGAATCCGCCCGAAGCACCGCCCAGCGCCTTGCCGAGCGTCGAGGTGATGATGTCGACGCGGCCCATAACGCCGCAGTATTCCGTGGAGCCGCGGCCGGTCTTGCCGATCACGCCGGTGCAGTGGGCATCGTCCACCATGACCAGGGCGTCGTACTTGTCAGCCAGCGCGCACATCTTGTCGAGCTGGGCGATCGTGCCGTCCATGCTGAACGCGCCGTCCGTCGCGATGACGCGGTAGCGGGCGTCTTTGGTCTCCTTGAGTTTGGCCTCCAGGTCGGCCATGTCGTTGGTCTTGTAGATGGAGCGGGAGGCCTTGCACAGGCGGATGCCGTCGATGATCGAAGCGTGATTGAGCGCGTCGGTGATGATGGCGTCTTCCTTAGAGAAGAGTGGCTCGAACAGCCCGCCGTTGGCATCGAAGCAGGCCGCGTAGAGGATCGTGTCTTCCGTCTTGAAAAAGTCGGCGATCTTGGCCTCAAGCTCTCTGTGGATGTCCTGTGTGCCGCAGATGAAGCGGACGCTGCTCATGCCGTAGCCGTGGGTTTCGAGCGCGTCGCGGGCGGCGGCGATGACCTTGGGATGTGATGACAGCCCGAGGTAATTGTTCGCACAGAAGTTAATGACCCCCTTAGGTGGATCGCCTTCCGGGTACTCGACGCGGATATCGGCCGCCTGGGGCGTCAGGATGAATCGTTCTTCCTTGTACAAACCCGCCTCGCGGATCGCGGCGAGTTCCCGCTGAAGGTCTTGTTTCATCTTGCCAAACATATTTTCGCTCCGATCGTTTCTTGATCCATTGCGCGGCAGGCTTCGCCCGCCGCTTATTTCTGACGGGTGAAACCCGCCCTACGCCTCTTGTTAATGAACCCCGCGCTTACGCTTGGGGCTCGGAATCTCGTGGTGAGTGAGACCCGCCTCCGTAACTTACTGGTGGGCGGTGCCCACCCTACACACTACACACTTACTGGTGGGCGATGCCCACCCTACGCACTACGCATTACTACGCACTTACTGGTGGGCAGTGCCCACCCTACGCGCTGACCGCTCCCTCACGGTCGCGGTTCTGATCGGTCACGGGTCTGATTCCGCCTTTTCGACGTTTGGACGTTTCGACGTCCCGACGTTTACTTCTTGCCCATTCGCTTGACAGCGGCGTCATACTCCTCCTTGTCGGGGAACAGCACGACCTTCGCGCTCTTCCTGGGGCGTTCTATCATCTTCTCAAAGCCCTTGGCGAAGTCGACCAAGGGGAACATGTTGGTGATGACCGGCGTGGGGTCGAGGCGCCCGTTGGCCAGAAGGTTCCGGTTGCGATACCAGGTGTCGAAGATCTTGCGACCGTTGATGCCGTGGATCTGGCACCCCTTGAACACGATGCCGTTGTTGTAGTCGATGGGCACAGTGGATTCGGGAGCAATACCGAACGCCGTGATGCGGCCGGCCTTGCGGACCATGGCGAAACAGTCGTTGATGGAGTCCTGCGAGCCGACCATCTCCAAAGCAATGTCCACGCCGTTGCCGCCGGTGTGATCCATGACGAACTCGAAACGTTCCTTAGCGCTCGTCTTGTTCGTGTAAAGCTGAAGATCGGCGCCCATTTTGCGGGCGATCTCCATGTTGAAGTCGTATTTTCCGCAGTGGATGATCTTGGCGACGCCGCACGCCCGGGCCACGCCGATGGCAAAGAGGCTGATCGGGCCGTCGCCGGTAATGACCATGGTCTTGCCCGCGACGTCGGCGTCCTCGCCGAGGACGGCGTAGGCGGCGTTGCCGAGCGGTTCCTGGATGGCGGCGATTTCCGGCGGGATGGCCGGATCGTTGGGCCAGCAGATCGACTCGGGCAAGGCGAAGTACTCGGCAAAGCAGCCGTCGTAGTCCACGCCGAGGATTTTCATGTTCACGCCGACATGGAAGGAGCCGAGCATGCTGGTCAGGTCACCGGGGTCATAGATGTGGGTTTCAGCCGAGATGTAGTCCCCGACCCTGATTCGCTTGCAGTGGGCGCCGACCTCGACGACCTCGCCCGCCACCTCGTGACCGAGGATCTGCGGAAGGGCCTTGGCACCGATGCGCCCGTCGGACCACGGGTCCCACTTGTAGATGTGAACGTCGGTCCCGCAGATGCTTGTGGCCCGCACCTTGACGACCAGCCAGTCAGATTCCGGTTTGGGGATGGGTTTGTCCTGGAGTTCGGCTCCGAGTTCGGGTTGGGTTTTGACGACGGCCTTCATGGTTCCCATCAGTGTTCTCCTAACAGATGAAACTCAACCACGGGTTTGGGGACGACGGATGCCGATGTAGCCTGCACCACCTCCGCAGGCGATCAGGGCTCCCCACCGTGGATGTTCGCAATTCGCGTGCCAGTAACCTTTTGCAGGAGTCCGTCCACGGGGCAGCTTACAGCCTTCCACCGACCCGTGCAACGGGATGGTTTGTGGGGTCGTCGGGCCGACTCGAAGGGTGTGTGACAGTTCCGGCGAGGGTGGCATGGGCGAGCAGATGAGGCATCATGCAGCCGGGGGCGGCGGACGTTCGCCCATGAGGAGTTCGTGCGAAGGCGCGAAAACAGAGCTCGCCCGTGTGGACAGCAGTATCGCCCCGTGCACGGGCAAGAACCGCCTCGAACACGCTTTGCCTGGTCCAACGCCTCCTTAGACGGCGGTCCTTGCCCATGCCACCCAGCGTCAGGCATGTGGCAGATATACGTCGTAGCGGACCTGCTTACCGGCGAATTGCAGCGCGGGGTGGGGGGCGAGCGGCGGCGCATGCGGATGCCGCTTGACCACAACACGACGCTTCGCGACCCGGCGCGCGACCGCCACAAGCTCATCTGCATCTGGATCGTCACCCACCAGTCGCCGGCATATCCGAATCTCTTTTTTCGGCAGCGCCGTTTTCTTTTTCGGTGGATACATTGGATCGAGGTAAACCACGTCCGGTGCGGCTGCGCCGGTCGTTTCCACCAGCACGTCGCGAGCATCATCGACGATCAATGTAATCCGGCTGAGGATGGCCTGGACGGCTGGAGGACCCTCTGCGGCGGCGCGCGCCAGCCCATCACGAATCAGCGCGCCCAGCACCCGTGACCGCTCAATCGCAATGACGGTGCAACCCAGGCATGCCAGCAGGAACGAATCCCGCGCCAGACCGGCCGTGGCGTCGACCACGGTGACGGGGCCACGGCGCAGACCGACAGCCAGCGCGATCGGTTGGCGGCGAGAAAGGGCGGATTGCCGACGATAGCCGATCGGCCCACCGACAAAGTCCACAAAAACAGAACCGGCCCCACCGCGGCGGGTCTCCCGCAATTCCAAACGATGCTCCCCGGCAACGAGTGTCAGCTCCGGTCCGTCGCCGGAATCGTCATCGGCGTCCGAAAAGGGTAAGCCCAACTCCTGCGCCAACCCAATCGCTGCCGCGCGAACGCGTTCGTCCGGATTGCCGGCGGTGACCACAAGCTGACACGGGCTAACTGGTGTCGTCTCCGTGCTCATTCCAGGCACGCGTGGACCAATGATTCAAGTGAGCCGCAGGCTTCAGCCTGCGCGGATCAGCGAGCCGCAGGCTAAAGCCCGCGGCTCGCAATGGTTTTCGTGAATCCGCGCGGGCTGAAGCCCACAGCTCGGTTCGGTTGCGTCGCATGGCGCGCTTCGCCTGGCGTTATCACCCCACGATTGTTCCGCTCCCTTACGGTCGCGGTTCGGTTTGTCCGCGCGGGCTAAAGCCTACGGCTCACCGATGCCTTGTCGTTGACGTCGTCCCGGTCGATGGCTGCGGAGGTACGAAAAGGTTGGCCAGGTCGCCGCGGCGAAAGGTCACCGCAAGCCAGATGAAAGCCGGTACCGCATACCAACCGGCCGGCGCCACAATCAGGACCTTTATCACCTTCCTCAGCATATCCTTCCAGAACGGACCAAGCGAGAAGAGCGCCAACACGGTGGGATCGCTGAAGGCGTCAAGTATGCGTAGTGCCAACCTAAAAGCGACAAATACGTTGACCAAAACGAGACCGAACAACAGGGCGCGCCATCGGCGTGACCACGGAATGGGCGTCACCAGGACCAGCGCGATGAGAAAGGCCGTCGGCCGATAGCCGGTCTTGATGCTGCTGATGTCCATCTCTCCGCGCGGCGTAATCCGCCGCCCGCGCATGAGAACAGGCTTACGCTTCACAAGCACCAGCGTGGTGTCCTTCATGTCGTCTATTGACGATGACGGTTTGAACGATACGGAACCGGCGGTGCTGGAATGTTCAAATAGCAGGTTTGCGCCGGCACGGAAGCAGGCGCGGTAACCGTCCATCAACCCTGGCCAGGGCACCATCAGAAGCAGGTAAATGACATAACAGCAAAACGCCCGTAAAAGCAGACGAAGGCAAACGGAGGAGAAGCTACTCTGTCTTGGCGGAATCATCAGGCTGCGGAATCCTGCTTCTGGTGGCCCACCACGCCCAGATCACCCAAAACGTAAGCGATAGCACGATGAACACGGGTTGCCATATGTCCACGTGCATCGCTTCAAATGCTCTCGGAAAATAGATACCCGTGTAGAAAAGCGTGACGATTCGGACAATGTTGATCATCGCAAGAACCAGCGTACCGATCAGGATGCCTGGAAGCTTGGAGCGCAGCGACGTGGGAAACGCCAGCACGGCCGCGATGAAAAGCGCCGATGGCTCGATCGCATCGCACCCGTGCTGGATGTCGACCGAGAAACGCGGCGAGGAGATCGCGGTGCCGGCCGTCCTGGCCCTCTCGCCGAACACGTTGACGACCACCATGGAGGCCCAGGCGTTGAATCGCATGTACTTGGGAAAGACCGTCTTGTTGACATAGGGCAGGAAGGTGACGACGTAAAACAAACCCATCAAAACGCCGAAGAGCACCACAAACCCCAGC